>CAZNNK010000215.1:0-8804 GCA_964574085.1 uncultured Coleofasciculus sp. | reverse complement strand
GAAGATGGGGAAGATGGGGAAGATGGGGAAGATGGGGAAGATGGGGAAGCTGGGGAAGCTGGGGGAAGATGGGGAAGATGGGGAAGATGGGGAAGATGGGGAAGTTAACTCAAAACTCTACCTTATCTGTTCCCTGTTCTCTGAACAATGACCAATGACAAGTTAATAAAAGTTCATCAGAACTTCACTGAGTTTTTTTTGGACTTTATCTGGACTTGATAGACAATTGGCTAATCTAGTAAACAAGCTAAGGCAAGTCGATTCACACCCAAGCAATCTCTCCTGCCAACTGGCTTAATCAGCATCGGCAATTTGCAATTTGGTGAAATTTGAGAAAGACGCCTTGTTTCGTAAAACTGATACTGGAAATTGTTACTAGGACTTATCAATCATGACTGGCTCGCCTTTAAAGAAATTTCTCTTTACGCCGATAATTCTTTCAACCGCCGTCTTCTCAGCTTTGACCTTACCTCTAGCGTTCTTCGGAGATCAAGAGGTCACAATCCAACTGCAAGAAGAGCCTGTACATCATGGAAAACTCCGGGATATTGCGACACCTTACTTAGGATTGGCAAGTGTTTTAGGTGTAGGGACAGGAATCGCCACAATCGCTGTAACCGGGTGGCGACAATCGTCTAAAAAATCTGCTCAAGCCGAAGAACAGCTTTCGGATTTAGAGCGAAATCTTCAGGAAAAAGAACAACTGTTAGAAGAATTGCAACTGTCTAAATCTCGACTGGCAGCGGCTGGACTCAATAATTTTTTAGAGCAAGAGAAAGAAGACGAATCAGAATCCGTTCAGCTTTCTGAGAACGAGGCTCAACCCGTAGTTGAAGCAACCGTTCAACCCGAACCGGAAATAGTTCCGCTTTCTGAGAATGAGGCTCAATCCCTGATTGAAGAAACGGTTAAACCTCAACCCGCGCTAATACCTACTGTGGTGAAATCTGAGAAACAGCCAATGAGTGATCCTTTTATCATCACCACACAACCTTTCTATACCCAACCGGCTACCGCTCATCCTGTTAGCAGCCAAAAAGCGTCAGCGAAATTTGCCTCGGCTCAAAGCTTCCTGGGTTATCAACCCAAAACATCGATGCCATCTGCATCAACTGTTACCCCACCTAGCGCCTCTAATGTTGAGCAACTTCAGGTTCAACTACAAAACATCATGTCTCAGATGATTGTCATGCAAGCCGAACTACAGGCGGCTCAAAAAGCGGCTCAATCTCAGGGACATGCAACCCAACCGCGCCATTCAACATCACTCAAGGTGATTCAGTCTTGGTCTCAACACCCTCAGGCAGTAATTTAATAATCCATACCCCCCCTTTTTTTAGCTATACGTCCGATCATCTTTTGGTGAAGATAAGGCAGATGGCAGAAGGTTCCAGGGTATAAGGGAAAGAAAAGGGTTGCAAGGTAGAAGGAAATAATGACGGTTTCGGTGGATTTGATTTCAGACAAACAACTACGCTTCGGGATAAAACATTAGCTTCAAATGATGACTCTCACCTCTAGTTAAGGTGTGAGAGTTTTTCCTTTTATCCACTTTTGTTTGGTTAGGGATCTGCTTAAGATGGGGAAGTCCGCGTTATACTCACAGAGTTAGCCTGGGCAGGATGTCACCAACCATGTCTACCGGATCTTACGAGAAAAGTAATTGGGCTTGGCAGTTTCAGCAGTGGCAAAAACAAGTGGGAGAATGGTGGGAACTCCAATTGTCCCGATTTTCTCCGGATTTTCCAGGGGGTTCCGGTTGGTCTTTACCCGCTTGGTTAAGTTCGCCCGTTCTGTTCTTTATTGCTAGGGTAATCTTTTGGGTACTGATTGCTTTGCTGATATGCTGGATTGTTGTGCAACTGATGCGACGGTTTTCTCCTTATGTTTATTCGTTGAGACATCAACTGCATCAGCAATCTGAGAAACTCACAACCACCCCAGATAAAGCCTTATCCGTTGCCGATTGGTTGGCGCGATCGCAAGACTATCAAACTCAAGGTAACTACCGTGACGCCTGCTTGTGCCTGTATCGAGCTATGTTACAACAGTTGCATGATAGTGGACAAGTTCCCCAGCAACCCAGTCGCACGGATGGGGAATATCTGCTTTTAGTCCAACAGTTTCCCCAAGCTAGCGCCTATCAACGTTTGCTGATCACCCATCAACAGCTTTGTTTCAGTCAGACTCCAGCCTCGCGATCGCTGTTTGAAGAGTGTCAGCAAGCCTATCAACAAATTAATCAAGGGTGATGAGAGTATCTAAACGACGGTTAGGGGTATTGAGTGCGATCGCGATCGCTGTGGTGATCCTGATTACTCTAGTTGCTGCGCCAGCTAGCAATAAACTCAATAGTGGTTCAACCTATAGCCGCGCCCCCGATGGCTATGGTGCTTGGTATACATTTATGGCAGAACGGGGAACTCCGATCCAGCGCTGGCAAAAACCCTTGAGTGAATTCGGCGATCGCCAAGATGTCACCTTGTTGCGCGTTCACAGCCGTTTAGTTCCGCATCAATTAGGGAGTTCAGAGGACAACTGGGTCAAAAAGGGTAATATCCTCGTTATCGTAGGTGTCCACCAACCCGTAACCGAAGCGGCATTTAGCACCCGACAAGATAGTCCAGTGGGTAAGGTTAAGATTGACACCAGGCGGCGACATAAGTCTAGCGACGATGCCATTCTTAGTGATAACTTTGGCGCGATTATATGGCAACAAAAACGCGGCAAAGGACAGGTTGTTTTCGTCACCACTCCCCATCTGGCTGCCAATGCGTATCAAGATTTTCCAGCTAACTATGAACTCTTAGCTAAACTGACAACTCAGGAAAACCTAGGCGATAAAATTAGAAATGAAACGATTAACTCATCTGCCAACGCCAATCAAGTATGGGTCGATGAATACATCCATGGTTACAAAGATAAAGAAGCAATTGAACGCGAAGTTGGCGAAAATGCCATCAGTTATTTAATCAAAACCCCCCTATTTCCTCTGCTGATTCAAGGCATTGTTATCCTACTCGTGGCGATTTGGGCGGCGAATCGTCGTTTTGGACAACCCGTCACCCTATCCGCCCCAGTGGTGGATAATAGTGAAGCGTACATTCGGGCGCTAGCGGCTGTCTTACTCAAAGCTGGGAGTCATGACTTTATCGTAGATAGGGTGGGCAAAGCAGAACAGCGACAACTCCAGAAAGACTTAGGATTAGGAGAGACTCCTCTGAACCGTCAATCCCTGGTAGCGGCTTGGGCGCGACAGACGGGGCGTCCCGCCAAAGATTTAGAACAACTGTTGCAAGTCTCCTCTAGCCAACGCCGTTTGAGTGAATCTGACTTGCTAAACTGGTTAAGAAAATGGTCGGAACTATAAAAAAGTTTTGACTTTGTAGGGACGGGTTTTGCCGGTAACGCTGCGCCTCAAACTAGAATGTCGCTGACTTAAGCTGGTTTCGTAGTATGCACTTTAGTGCCATAAGCGCTGAAGCGCTGACTACAAACTCTAAAGTCAGTGACATTGAACTTAACTCGAATGGTACGCTCCTGGTATGCTGGTGGGCAATGCCCACCCTACGAAACTGTTCCCCGTTCCCTGAAACATGACAAATGACAACACCATCTTTAGTCGCATCAGTCAAACCCTGGGCAAAGTTGTTTTGGGTCAATCGACTGTGGTGCAACAGTTGCTTGTCGCCCTACTGAGTGGGGGTCATGTGATTATTGAAGGTGTACCGGGAACCGGAAAAACCTTACTGGTGAAAGTGCTGGCAAAATTAATGCAAGCCGATTTTCGCCGAGTTCAGCTTACTCCTGATATTTTGCCCTCGGATATTCTGGGAACCAATATTTTTGACCTGAATAGCCGCAGTTTTACCCTCAAACAAGGACCCGTTTTTACCGAGATTTTGCTGGCGGATGAAATTAACCGCACACCGCCCAAAACCCAAGCCGCGCTATTAGAAGCGATGGAAGAACAGCAGGTGACGTTAGATGGGGAAAGTTTACCGTTACCCGACTTATTTTGGGTGATTGCGACTCAAAATCCCCTAGAATTTGAGGGGACGTATCCGTTACCTGAAGCCCAGTTAGACCGCTTTTTATTTAAACTGGTAGTGGATTATCCAGATACCGCCGCCGAAAAGCAGATGTTGCTGAATGTGCAGAAGGGATTTCGGGCTAAACGTTTTGATTTGGAACGTCTCAAACCTGTCGCAACCGTAGGACATATTCTGAATGGGCGGAAAGCGGTACAAGCGGTTGATGTGGATGAGAAGATATTGGATTATCTATTAGCGTTGGTGGGAGGTTCACGTAACCATCCAGATTTGGCGTTAGGGGCGTCTCCCAGGGCGACGGCGACGTGGTTGCAAACGAGTAAGGCGCATGCTTGGTTGGCGGGGCGGAATTATGTGACACCGGATGATGTGAAAGCGGTGGCGCCGCCGTTGTTGCGTCATCGTTTGATTTTGAAGCCTGAGGCGCAGTTGGATGGATTGATGGTTGATGGGGTGATTGCGTCGTTATTGAAGCAGGTTCCGGTTCCGCGTTGATGTTCATGGTTCATGGCTAAGCTAAAATGCATTTAAATTGTGTATTCCCTGTTGCCTGTTGCCTGTTGCCTGTTGCCTTTGAGCGATTGAGGTATCCCAATTTAAATGCCGAACAGCTTATGAATATTTTTAACACTCTAGGTAGCAGAGGGTTTAGAGTAGTTGCTGAGATCATTAAAATCTTATTAAGATGAATGCAATTTTTTCGGTTATTTATCTTATCTAGCCAAAAATAACTCAGAACGAGCGCGAGTCAGAGCCACAAATTCTAAGTTGTTTTCCTGCGTTTTTTCCCAATCTTTGGTGGCTCTAGGGTGAGGGACTAAATCGGGTCTAAGATGAAAGACTCGGTTGGCTTCTAATCCTTTGGCTCCATGTATCGTGGTGAGGTTGACCGCATTTTTTGATTCTCCAGATAGATTAGCAATGGCTTCTCTTAGTTCTCCGGTATTTACACATTGACTGCCTACGTAGATAGCATTCAAGGTTTGTATTCGGTCATGCAATCCCACAATAATCATCATCTCGACTTCATCCTCCATCATTTCTTTTTTCCGTTGCGTATACCAGTCCGTTAGAATGTCAGTAAATTCACTGGGGGAATAATCGTTTTCCCCTTCTCCTACGATTTGTTCCAGCAGTGAAAACAGTTGAGGAATAATATCTTTGTTACGAACTTTGGCTTTGATCCCCGCACAGAGCAAATCAAAATAGGTTTTTATGAGAGGATAAAAACAACGGCAAACAATCAAATCTCTTTCCTTGACTAATTTAGGGATTTCTGATTTTCCTATCTCAGTTATCATCCCCACAGGTGCGCCATGACGAGGTTCGATTACGGGGTAAATTTTATTCGCTAATTCAATATGAGATGTGGGACATCGGTAACATATTGATAGGGGCAGTTGCATTGCGTTAGTGGTTGAAATAATCGTTTCAATACTGCGATGATCAGCGGCACAAAACCCCATAATTGCCTGATGAGCATCACCCACATAAATGCCTCTCGCTCCTTGAGCATGGGCTTTAAGAACGATCTGTAACTGCGCTCTGTTGAGGTCTTGCGCTTCATCAATACAGAGAAAATCGTAGCTGTTTACCGTGAGGTCTAATATACAAGGCAACCAAATCATATCTGAGTAGGAAATACTGTGACTGGCTTGTTGAATACCACGCTCTAAAATGTGATAAACAGCCTTTTCAATGAAATCTAAATCCCGGAACTGATAAAGATTGTAGTGGTGAATTAAGGTTTTTAAGGCTTGCTGGTTTGGCGGATCGGTTAAAGTCAGTTGGGTAAATTTAATTAACTCAATTAATCCCCGCCGTTCCTGAGATTCATACTGGACATTTTTGTCAGCTAAATAACGGTCAACCAGTTGGGTATACTTTCGGTTATCAATCGTCGGCATTCCCCGATAGCGGCGACAAATACTGGCTAATCCTAATGAGTGAATGGTGCTAGCTTTGATATGGCGAGGTAAGCGATTGGACAGTTCTTCGGCAATATGTCGATTGAAGGCTAAAAAGCGAGACCGTAAGTGAGACGGGAGATAATTAGTTCCTTTGAGGAGAGTGGTTGTTTTACCGCTACCAGGAACGGCTGATACCACACAAGACCCTTCTCCACGGGATAGCCAATCGAAAATTGCTCTTTGGTACTGTGAAGGCTGAAATCCCAGCACCACATCAGTGGGACGAGGTGAGAGTGTAGAATCGGGGGAAGGCGCAGAACTAGGGCGATGGGGAGTACCCAACACCATGTCTCCTAGTCCGGGTATAGGAAGTTGAGAGCTGGACACGATCGCTTACCCTGATGAGTGTTAAAAAAAAAGCAGGGAGCCAGGACGAAACCCTATACTCATAACAGTAATCGAGGAACTGGAAAAAGTATAGAGCGATCGCGCTTGAAAAATGCCATCTTTGATTAAGCAAGCCTTAAATGAAATATGATTATTCCGTCACAACGTCTGTATGGGTTGCTGCTATTGGGTATGGTAATCGCCCTTGTCCTCGCTGTTGTGTTTAATCAGCCAAGCAGCATTTGGGGAACTCTGGGGTTTGATGCGGTTGTCCTGAGTTTAGCGGTTTGGGATGGACAACGGGTTAAACCGTATCGTGTCACGGTGACGCGCTATCCGTTACATCGATTATCCATCGGGCGGGATAATCCTGTGGTACTATCGGTGCGATCGCGATCATTATCTGCCCAGATTCGCCTGCGTGATCATTACCCGCTAGAGTTTGGCATCTCCACACCCACTCTTTCCGCCCAACTGGAACCCAATCACACTCAGGAATTCACCTACACCGTTAATCCTAAACGTCGCGGTGAGTATCACTGGGGAGATATTCAAGTGCGCCAACGGGGGCGCTGGGGATTAGCATGGCTAGATTGGACTATCCCCGCCAGTCAGACGGTGGCGGTGTATCCGGATTTACTAGGATTGCGAGAACTCTCAATTCGCCTCACCTTAGAAAATACCGGAACCATGCGCCAAGCGCGACGCCTGGGTGCGGGAACCGAATTTGCGGAACTTCGGGAGTATGGTGTTGGGGATGATACTCGGCTTATCGATTGGAAAGCCACAGCCCGCCGTTCCCGTCCGTTAATCCGGGTATTGGAACCCGAACGAGAACAGACTTTAATTATTTTACTTGATCGAGGGCGATTAATGACAGCGCAGGTGCAGGGATTAAAGCGGTTTGATTGGGGATTAAATGCAACATTATCCCTAGCTTTGGCGGGATTAAATCGAGGCGATAGAGTGGGAATTGGTGTGTTCGACCGAGAGGTGACCAGTTGGATTCCACCGGAACGGGGTCAGCATCAGTTGTCGAAATTAATAGAACGTTTGACGCCAATTCAACCTGTATTATTAGAACCGGATTATTTTGGCGCAGTGACGCGATTAGTGAATCAACAAACTCGTCGCGCTTTAGTGGTTTTGATTACCGATATTGTTGATGTGACGGCTTCGGCTGAACTCTTATCAGCCATGGGACGTCTCACGCCGCGTTATTTACCCTTTTGTGTGACATTACGTGATCCCCAAGTTGACACTATTGCTCACACTCGGACGTCTGATCTAGAAGCAACATACTCTCGTGCGGTGGCGTTAGATTTAATTGCCCAGCGTCAGGTGGCTTTTGCCCAATTGAAGCAAAAAGGGGTGTTGGTATTAGATGCGCCGGCGAATCAAATTAGTGAGCAGTTGGTTAACCGTTATTTACAACTGAAGGCGCGGAGTCTACTGTGACAGGGGTGAAGTGAGAGGGTGGGGCAGGGCGGGTTTTGGAGAAAGGTTATTGGTTTCTGGGTTAAGTTTGCCTCTAAACCCGCCCCTACAAATGAAACCCGTCCTAATCCCAACCTGAAAAGGGATAACAAAACCTATCGGATTCTCAACCGCGATCGCACACCACACATGTAGGGGCGGGTTTAGGGATTACATGAGGAAATCTACCTCAAATTCAACCACAAAACCCGCCCTAATCCCAACCTGAAAGGGGATAACAAAATCTATCGCATTCTCAACCGCGATCGCACGCCAAAAATGTCGGGGTAGTGAGAGGGTGGGGCAGGGCGGGTTTTGGAGAAAGGTTATTGGTTTGTGGGTTAAGTTTGTCCCTAAACCCGCCCCGACAAATGAAACCTGCCTTAATCCCAACCTGAAAAGGGATAACAAAACCTATCGGATTCCCAACCGCGATCGCACACCAAACATGTAAGGGTAGTGAGAGGTGGGGCAGGGCGGGTTTTGGAGAAAGGTTATTGGTTTCTGGGTTAAGTTTGTCTCTAAACCCGCCCCGACAAATGAAACCCGCCCTCATCCCAACCTGAAAAGGGATAACAAAACCTATCAGATTTTCAATCGCGATCGCACACCACACATGTAGGGGCGGGTTTAGGGATTACATGAGGAAATCTACCTCAAATTCAACCACAAAACCCGCCCTAATCCCAACCTGAAAGGGGATAACAAAATCTATCGCATTCTCAACCGCGATCGCACGCCAAAAATGTCGGGGTAGTGAGAGATGGGGCAGGGCGGGTTTTGCAGAAAGGTTATTGGTTTCTGGGTTAATTTTTTCCCTAAACCCGCCCCGACAAATGAAACCCGCCCTAATCCCAACCTGAAAGGGGATAACAAAACCCACCTGATTCTCAACCGTGATCGCACGCCAAAAATGTCGGGGTGGTGATAGGGGGCAGGGCGGGTTTTGCACAAAGGTTATTGGTTTGTGGGTTCAGTT
>CAZNNK010000214.1:0-8831 GCA_964574085.1 uncultured Coleofasciculus sp. | reverse complement strand
CTTCTCTTCATCACCCCATCACCCCATCACCCCATCACCCCATCACCCGTAAGGACGATCTGCTTGCACCATCTTCATCAGGTGGTTTTTCATCAACCCGGTACCCTACCAGGGACTCCCCACCAAAGTAAACGCACTCCAATAATAAGGAAGGGTAAGTTCCTTATCCGGTAATTCCGCTAACTGGGGAGGTAGAGGAAAGATACCATTTGGTGTCACAATTTGACCCTTTTCTAATCGAACTTCTCCCTGAATCATCGCTAGTTGTGCCTGTCGCAAGGCTTCAGCTTTAATTGGGGCTTGTTTTAACTGTTCATAGAACCCCGTCATTAACCCCAATGTCCCCTCATCATTCACATACCAGAGACTCCCCAACGCCGATTTAACCCCAGCTTGTACCGCCAACCCTGTAAAGCCTAACTCCGCCTCTTCATCTCCTAACGCCGTGCGACAAGCGCTTAATACCATCAATTCAACGGGTGGATTATTTAATCCCAATTCTCGAATTTGATCCAGGGGTAGCTTGTGATTCCAAAACTGGATAAAGGAATTGTCCGGCTTACCGGGTTTAAACTCCCCATGAGTGGCTAAATGAACAATCCCAAAGGGGTGATTTGCCCGTGCTTGTTTGAGAATATCGGGAGTAAACGTAGAATTCAGGAAGGATCGACCCTGCCATAATTTATCTGCGATCGCGTCTAATTCTACAGGAACTGACGGTAATGGATTTTGATCGGGAAATTCCGACGCCCCCATTGCCAACACTTGCAGGTTCCTCATATCTACATAGCGGGTATCCGTCAGAGAAAGAGTAGGCATAAAGCCAACACTATACCGTTCAATAATAAAGCCATTACCATCATGCAGCACCGCCATAGGTAAGGAACGCAATCCCTGATCCATAATAAATGTCAGATTATTAATCTCTCGCTGTTCTAACTCCGCTTCTAAGGGCGAAATTAACCACTGATACAATTGCTGTGCCGCCGGAAGATAAGGGCGAGGAATGCGAATATCCGTCACCGCACGGCGTAATTCCCGACTCACACGAAGCACCTTCTCTCGTGTTGCACCCGCTACCGGATAACGAATCGTTTCTCCATCCGCTGTCACCAAAATCAATTCCAACTTCTCCCCATTCGCTGAACCTTGCTCCAAAACCCCAGTTGGCATAAAAACCACATAAATTAAAGCTGGTTTAGCCCCCGTCGCTTGTTCAATGCGGTTTAACGTAGCCCTGGCTCGAGTCAGAGTGGTTAGAGCAGTCTCTTCTAAATTCAGATAATTTTCAAACCTGAGGGTAAACCGTTCTTCAATGGGAGCAATTTCATCAATTTCTAGTGGTGGGATACCTTGCTCAACTGGAGATGGGGTAGATTCTTGTTCCTCTTCGTCTTGAACTTGGGTAATATCAACCGGATTAATCGGTGGCTGAGTAAAATTCGGCGTTGTGTCGATAGGAGTCGTTGGCGGTTCAATCGGCGTGATAGGTTCATCAACACTGATAATCTGAATATTACCTTCGACATGGGTAAACAGAAACGATTCAGAGGGAGAAATCGTCATATCGCCACTGGTAATCGCTCCCACTGTACCATTAACACTGGCATCACCTACCTGAAACGGAGTCTCTCCATTTCCACCATGGCGAATAATAATCTCTCCTCCTCCTAGATTACCCGCCGTAGAAATACTCGATGCTATGTTATTATTATCGGTAAAACTGCCAGTGGCTCGGAAAAATTGACCCGTCGTAATATCAACAGTTCCACCTTTTCCACTATTACCCCCTTGAGCATTAATTAAGGTAACTTGGATATCGTTAATTGGGTCAAGAGTAACATCACCCCCATCGCTACTATTGCCACTGGTATTAATTTCACCTGTAGTTATCGCCGTTAAAGCACGGATAGCAATATCTCCACCGCTAACCCCGGAACTATTGAGGTTATTCGTCGTAATCGCCCCATCACTACTGTCCAAGGTAATCATCCCCCCTGAAGCATTCCCACTAGAACTTGAATCAATATCTCCGGTGGTAATGTTACCCAAAGCCGTGAGTTCAATTGCTCCGCCATTACCTGTTTCAGTGCTGCTATCGAGGACTCCAACACGAGTATCAATGGTGCCACGGGTACTGGTGAGAGTAATCGCCCGACCTGGATTGATAATATCGCCCGTTGTAATAGCTTGGTTCGCTTGTAAGGTTAGGGTAGCGTCATCGGCTCCAGTTATTGTACCATCTGTGGTATTGATAGAACCCGAACCAACAGGCGATCGCCAGATAACTGGATCACTAAACGAGACATCACCTGCAAGTGTGATTAAACCACTACTGTCGGTTCCTCCGATCGCGATCGCCCTAAACCCATTTTGCAGCCAACTCAGTTCTGTCGCCGTCACGTCTAAAATACTGGGATTCCCACTATCCGTACCCCCGATTTGAATCGATTGCGTCGGGGTCAAGGGTTGAATGGTTAAATTGCCTGTCCCAGAAATAGTCCCAGCCAAATTAATTTCATCTCCGGTAAGAATTAAACTACCAGCCGCACCGTTAATATTGCCACTGAAGCTATCATTCGTGTTAAACACAAAGGTGTCATCTGAGTTACCACCTGTGAGGTTTGAGAACTCATTAAAGGTTAGAGTACTATTAACTGTACCGCTGTTACTCCCCGTAATCGTCCAAGTATTAGCCGTATCCATTCCCACTAAGGTACTGTTAGCATTACCCGTCACCCGTTCAATATTGTCAATCGCTGCCAAATTCAGGGTAACTGGACTGGAGTTCAATGAATAATCAAGTTTATTAATGCCTAGTCCACCGTCAATTGTCCCACTAATCGTCCCGTTGTTACTGAAAACGAACGTATCATCAGCCGTTCCCCCGATTAGATTCTCAATTGAGGAAAACCTTAAATTATTGGCAAAGTTGGATAGGCTACCTGTATCTATCGTGTTGATGTTCCAAATTGTTGCTTCTTGATTTGGACTGACTAACGTTGAACCTCCGATAATTTCCACTGGATCTAGAAAGGAAGCTGTACCACCATCAGTAACCGTGTTGAAAAGAGTAATCGTACCCGTACCATCAGCACGACCAATTTTGATTGTCGTAAAACCATCTTGCAATGCGGTGATATCTGTATCTTGCAAATCCAGGGTGCTTGTACCAGAGTCAGTTGTATCGCCAATTTGAATAGATTGAGCAACTGTCGCTGGCTGAAACCATAGAATGCCGTTACTGGAAATCGTGGCTCCTTCTATGAAATCGATTTCGTTACTAGTTAAGCTGATATTTCCTGTATCCGGTAAACCCGTTGAATCAATACTACCTGTGGCAATCTTGCCAGCGCTGGTTATGGAAATGATACCCGCTCCAGAAGATCCACTAGAAGAATCTACATCACCTGTTGTAATATTTCCACCCGCATTTAGGGTAATGCTGCCACTATCAAATGGTCCTGATGATGTTCTGAGTAATCCTGTATTGATCGCACCCCCACTTGTAATATTGATCACTCCACTATCTGTCGTGATATTAAAGCCATTACTGTTGAAATTACCACCACTATTTACAATGAAATCACCGCCACCAAGATTGGTTAAGTTAATGTCAAAATTAACGTCAATATTATTGCCCGCTGTCAACTCCACATTACCATCGTCAATATCCCCACCCCTAGAGAAAAGGCAGAGTTAAGTTCAATATTACCATCGGCTGAAAAATTGAGATTTATCTCTCCCGGTATGATCAGAGTAATGGGTGCATTGACAAATATATCATCAGCCGCTGATAGCGTTAGAGTCGCATTAGTCGATAAACTGGTACTGCTGATCTCGATGGCATCAACAACGGTAATATCTCCTTCCTGATCACCTGTATTTCCGGTCGTAATCGTAATATTGGTATTAGCGGCTAGAGCATTTCCAATATCCTCACTGCTGACTATGGCGTCATCTGCCGTGGGAGTAAAAATCCCCTCATCTAAAGAACCGCCTGTGGTCGCCGTGTTTTGGATTCTGACATTACGCGGATCAAGTAACCAGACTCCTGAGTGACCCTGAGTCGCACTAGCATCGACAAAACCACCGACTACATCCAAGCTACTTTTGCCTGAGGTCTCCACAAAGCCACCGTCACCTGCTTGTTTCCCACCACGAACTGATATAGACCCATAGAAGCGAGTTGTCTCATCCGCCCAAACAATTACCCGACCGCCATCTCCTTGACTTAGCGCACTGGCATTAATCGTAGAATCGCTACTGATAAAGGTACGTTGGGCATTAGGTATCGCTGCTTGACCCTGATAACCGCCGCCAATTCTCACCGTACCCCCTCCAGTTGAACCCAATGCCTCAATATTGGCGGTAATTAATCCGACCTTATTACCCAGGATATTCACCTCTCCACCTGTTACGGGTTCTAGACTTGAAACACTAATCGTGCCTGAGGCGATCGCGACTCCTGCTTCATTCGGTACAATTACTTCTGAATCAGCAAGTTGTACCTCTCCCTCTGGGGTGACATCAACCCCTGTCTCCAAATTTTCCCCTGTCCCGGTTAACAAGGTTGCTAAATCCAGAGGGGTAAGCGGTTGCAGCAATTCTTGTTCTCCCCTGGCAAGTTCTACCTCTAAACTTAATAAATGACCGTCCTGAGAAATCCTGACCAAATTGGAACCGGATACGGCGGCAACAGTAATCCGTCCTCCTGATGCTGTCAATTCCCCCGTGTTAATCACAGAACCCCCCAGCAAGGTTAAACTCTGTCCCGGAGAAACTGCCAAATTTCCCGCATTAACAATACTTCCCCCTGGAGAACCATCAAAAGCAAATTGATTAGGATTCCCGACTAACTGCTGATAATTATTTTCTCCAAACGCATTAAACCAACGATTGTCACTCAGTCCAAGTCCTGTCGCCGTTGTTGCGGTAAAATCAGCCGGAACATTTAAACTCGCATTGACACCAAAGACAATTCCCGCCGGATTCATTAAATATAGATTAGGACTTCCCCCAGTTACCTGAATCAACCCATTAATCATCGAGGGATTTCCGCCAATCACTCGCCCCAGAATATTTTCTAGGTTAGGATTTGCCAGAACGTTGGCAACTTGACCCGCATCTAAGCCAAAGTCTTGGAAACTATGAAACAGGTTAGCTCCATCCCCTGACAAACTCCCCCCAGAAATATCAAACTGATTCCCGTTTGGTGTAACAATGGTTCCTGTCCCATCTAAGGCGGGAGTAATCGGTTCAGCTAGGGCAGGAGAATCAATAATGAGTGGGGTAATAATGCCAATAATCCCTTGGGTGATCGAAAGAATGGCAAAAAGCCAAGACCAGCGCAACCGAGCAGATTTCATGGCAGTATTCCCTGAAGCTGATGGAATTAATTTTAACTCCAAGGCGTGATTGATTCGGCTAGAGGCAATAAAACTATAGAAAATAATACGATAATTTAGATGGCTTCAAATTTGGGAGTTCAACGGAGTTCGTGGTTCGTAGTTCGTAGTTCGTAGTTCGTAGTAAGGGCTTTAGCCCTATAACTCTGACAACAAGAGTCTCCGCCTGCTGTGGTTGTCTAATTTTATCTATATTGATTTGGAGAGGCGATCGCACAACAACCCCACCAACCCCTATACCTGAGTCTGTCCTGGCGCTGTCTTCACTTTCAACCCAGCTCCGTCCTGCTCAAGCCCTGCGAGATAAGGAAAACTTTTCAGATTGACGTTTACGTTTTAATAGTCTAAAGATAATCGGATTTCGGGCAGGCAGAAAATGCCACAGGTAAATCCTGATTTGACGGGGGTTTGGGAGTGTAGTATGATGTTATCTCAATGCTGTATTGGGTGTTTTTTATAGCTAATTTTAAACAACCATCGCTTAAACCCCCTGATCATGCGTTTTTTTATTCTCCCTGGCATCGGAAAAAATAAAATAAGACAAGCATGTTTCATGATCCAATTTTCTGGACTCGAAACCAGGTAGATTTGACAAAAAAGCCGTTTTATGTAATCAAGTCCTTGATCATCGATATCTACACCGATCGGGAGAGGCGATCGCACAACAACCCCACCAACCCCTATACCTGAGTCTGTCCTGGCGCTGTCTTCACTTTCAACCCAGCTCCGTCCTGCTCAAGCCCTGCGAGATAAGGAAAACTTTTCAGATTGACGTTTACGTTTTAATAGTCTAAAGATAATCGGATTTCGGGCAGGCAGAAAATGCCACAGGTAAATCCTGATTTGACGGGGGTTTGGGAGTGTAGTATGATGTTATCTCAATGCTGTATTGGGTGTTTTTTATAGCTAATTTTAAACAACCATCGCTTAAACCCCCTGATCATGCGTTTTTTTATTCTCCCTGGCATCGGAAAAAATAAAATAAGACAAGCATGTTTCATGATCCAATTTTCTGGACTCGAAACCAGGTAGATTTGACAAAAAAGCTATCTAATGCATCTAACTTCCATCCAAAAAGGATGAGTAGTCGTGGAGTGCAGCTTCAAATACCCACCCATCTTCCCCATCTTCCCCATCTTCCCCATCTTCCCCATCTCCCCCATCTTCCCCATCTTCCCCATCTTCCCCATCTTCCCCATCTTCCCCATCTTCCCTAGCTCCCCCAGCTTTCTTTAAGCCTCAACCAATGAAGCCATACCCGCCCCTACAATCGCGACGATTCTAGTCCTCAAGGGTTTCGATGGTAACGGTTAATCCTTGCTGTTTAAGCAAATCTAGAATCTGTCGGGCATTCTCGCGACGATTAAATAATCCCACTTGCATCATTAACTGCCCATTATAAGAAGTACGAAATGCGCCTGGAATCAGCGATCGCACTAAGGTTTGCTGATCATCAGTTTGGGTGGCGACTAATACCCGATAGCGCCCTTCTGGTGAGGTGTCTGGGGGCGGTTCTTGGGGAATAGCAGATGGATTTTTACTACTGAGGACAGGAACAGAATCCCGGCTGGGGTTCTCTTGTGGATTAACTGTAACCTCTCCCATCTCGGTGTCAGGTGCAGAGGCGGTTGGTGTGGACGTATCCGGTATTGCCGTCTCAGTTGGGGAGGGGACGGAAATATCGATGATCCGGGGAATGGTTGTGGCTGGTGTCTCTGGGTTGGTTGGGTTCTGTTGAGACTGGAGACTGGCGGGAACCGGAAAAGACGCGGCGGAAATGGGAGAGGTTGAGGAGGATTCGCCTGTCTGCTCTCCGGCTGCGGGTTGAGTCTCAGTTGATTCTGAGGGATTCGCCACCGATAGGGAAATAGTTGTCCAGTCTGATGGGAAGGTGGTGGGGAGTGTTTCTAACGGGGAGATAGTCGTCTGGGGTTCAACCTGGGGGGAAGCCGTTTCAGCAGTCGGGAAAGGATTCGCGGTGGTTTCAACGGGTTCAGATACTGATTCGGTTTCGGGAATACTCGTAGTCGTGAGAGATTCAGCCGAGGTTGAGGGACTGTTGCGATCTGCGCTTCGCAGCGGCGCTTCGCCATCGCCACTCAACTCCAAGGTAGCGTTTTCCCGGTCAATAAACACATTTTCCCGCACATCTGCCTGTAATGTCCCCGCCACCAGAATACCGTCGCCACCATTGTTATAAAAGTAATTGCTGCGAATCGTGGGCGCACTATTGCCTTTCACCACAATTCCGGCGCTGGTATTTTCCGTAAATGTATTATCCACCACCACTGGCGAACTGGATTCAATCCATAACCCATACCCTTGAGGATTGGGATTGGTAATCGTCACCCCGGTTACCGTAGCCCGGTTAGCTGCCAGAATGGTAATATTCTGCTCAGATGCGGTGGGACTCTCAAACAGTCCCCCCCCTTGGATGATAATATTCTCCCCTCTGGTGCGGGGATTCCCTTGCAACGTGACGCCATCGGGCAAAATTAAGGGAAAGGTTTCACCGGTTTGGGAACTATAGATACCAGGCGCTAAAACAATCACCGTATTCGGTGGCGCGACTTGTAAGGCTTTGGCAATGGTTTTGAACGGGGAATCCAGATTACCATTACCATGAATATCATCCCCAGTTATGGGGTTGACCAACAACACTTGGGTGTCTTGCTGATTTTGGGCAACAAGTCGCTGGGGAGTCGGGGTTAACTGTGCTACAGCTTTTGATAAACCTAGAGGAGTCAGGGTTAGACAGCCAAGAGAAACCATAGCGATCACCCCTATCCTACACCGGATGAGGCGTCGGTGGTGGAACCATTGAATTGGGTAGGGCTTAACCATCTGCTGGGGGGTGAATCTCAACAAACATGCTTTGAGTTTACTGTACTCAGTTGCACTAGAATAGCTAATTAACAATGGTTCTACAATATCTAAATAATTCCCGATAGTTTATGAGTTACTCAAAACTCGGTCAACGATTAACAGCCACTACCCTGTTAGGATAAAAAATCATGTGGAGCAGTTGGCGATGAGTGGGTACAACGGTTGGATAGGGCAAGAACCAGCAGTTTGCCGGATTTTAGATGCGAATTTAGACCGAGCCAGAGAAGGCTTACGGATTATCGAGGAGTGGTGTCGCTTTGGTCTAAATAGCGTGCAGATGGCGAGTGAATGCAAACAGATGCGCCAAGACCTTGCCCGTTGGCATAGTCGGGAGATTCGCGCCGAACGAGATACGCCTGGTGATTTAGGGACGGAACTCTCTCATCCCCAGGAAGAACACCGCGCCACGATCCAACAGGTTTTGCAAGCCAATCTATGTCGGGTTCAGGAAGCCTTACGGGTACTCGAGGAATATGGTAAGCTCTATAGTCCCAGTATGGGAGCCGCTTGCAAGCAAATGCGTTATCGGGTCTATAC
>CAZNNK010000213.1:0-8857 GCA_964574085.1 uncultured Coleofasciculus sp. | reverse complement strand
GACAAGAACAGCTCAAGTGCAGCGATTACCACAAGAACCCGATCTACCCCCTCGCGATCCCCCGATTCGCTTTCGCCAAACTGTACCGACTTGCTGGTTAGAAATCACCTTGACCGAAGGGCGTAACCGTCAAGTACGGCGCATGACAGCAGCGGTGGGATTTCCCACCTTACGTTTAATCCGGATCGCGATCGCTCATCTGCGTCTTTCTGGGTTGCAACCGGGTCAGTGGCGTGATTTGACGCCTTCTGAACTTGTCTCTCTCCAGAAACGGGTGAAGTTTTGAGTGTTCCAGATATACCTGATGACATCTGTAGGGGCGGGTTTTACGCTCTCCTGCG
This sequence comes from uncultured Coleofasciculus sp., assembly GCA_964574085.1. Classification (GTDB taxonomy): domain Bacteria; phylum Cyanobacteriota; class Cyanobacteriia; order Cyanobacteriales; family Coleofasciculaceae; genus Coleofasciculus. The sequence continues at coordinate 8,516 of CAZNNK010000213.1, read as the reverse complement.
CCTTTACACGCGATAACAACCCCCAGAAAAGCTGCAACCTTTAATTCTGGCGTGGCAAACTAGATGGCAGCAAGATCATAATCCCAGCCTTAGAAACCCGATAGGAATTGAGGAAGTTCCGTTATGTTAATTTGTCCCCAGTGTCATTTTGAAAACCCGAATACTCACAAGTTTTGTCAGCGATGTGGAACTTCCTTGATCCATAAGGTATGTCCTGAATGCGATACCCAAGTTCCCGTTAATGCTGAAACCTGCCATAATTGCGGTGCGTTTACGGGAACGGTTTGGTGGGCAATGATTGCCAAAGATCCAGAGTATGGCGTAACCTCAACCCCGGCTCCAGAGGGTTCCTCTACCGATTCTGAACCAATCGCTAGACCAACGGATCTGGAGTCATCGGCTCAACCAACACCAACACAGGAGAGTGAATCAGCATCCGCCGCAATTCCCGATAATCCCAACGCCGATGCTGAGGTTTTGTCTCAGGAAACGGATCAGCCAGAAACGGCAAAGAGTTCGACGTTAACGGCACAATCCACAGTTAAATCTGATCAAGAGGCTCAAGCCACATCACAGACGGATCAGGTAGAGCCAAACTCAACCGAAGCTTCATCGACAGCGACATCTGAGGCAAGTGATGCCTACACTGCTCCTCCGATCGCCTATCTGGATGCTCAACAACGTTACCGACTCATCGAACCCCTAAATCGCGACACCTTCGTGGATGCTCCCGCCGGGTCGGAAACGTTTGTCAAAGTTTTGGACTGCCAGCCCTTTCAGAAATCCCTTCTGCAAGCCCTACTGGAGCAACAATCAGAGCAATCCCCCTCCCAATCCTCACCAATCCTGGGAATTCCGGTGATCGCACAACCCTATTTGGCGCTAAAACCAAACCATTATCCAACTGTACCAGAGGTACATGATGCGTGGCAGCAAGATAATCAGTCTGTAATGTTACTTGAAGATCGCTCAAGCTGGCAACTTCTCGGTGACTTGTGGGGCAGTGAGGAGTTATCTACATTACAGCTATTGTATTGGCTCGATGAAATGGCACGACTTTGGCAAGCCCTTGAACCGTGGCATTGTCGCCAAAGTCTCTTAGAAATTACCAATTTACGAGTTGATGAAGACCAGGTGCTGGGGCTAGAGCGCCTCTATCGTGATTCTGAAGATGATCCACCCCTGTTAGAGGATTTGGGGCAAATGTGGCGGCTGCTATTTAACCAGTCGCAACGGACTCAACTGACATCATTGGGGACAGTGTTTCGGCAGATGTGTACCCAGGAAATTACCACGATTGACCAATTGCGCTCCCAGTTAGAAGCGATCGCTCACGCTGAAGAAGAGGCACAAGAAAAACAGGCAACAGCAGCTAGCTTAGATCTGGAAGAACCCCTGTCTGACGAGGAAATCAGTTTTCTGGAAATGCCCACAGGGGAAACCGTGGGGAGCTACGACGATGGCGGTCCTACGGTGGTTTTACCCATGCAACTACTCAGCCTTGACGATGTTGGCTGCACGGATATTGGTCGTCAACGGGATCACAATGAAGACTGCTTTGGTATTCAGGCACAGGTGAAAAAACACGAAACCCCCATAGGTCGAACCTTAGACGCTCGCGGTCTTTATATTCTCTGTGATGGAATGGGTGGACATGCTGCCGGAGAAGTGGCGAGTTCTATGGCAGTAGACAAACTCAAGGAGTATTTTCAAGAGCATTGGCAGGACGAGTTACCGACCGAAGAGACAATTCATGAAGCGGTGCGCCTAACCAACCAAGATATCTATGATGTCAACCAACAAAATGCCCGATCAGGCAGTGGTCGCATGGGGACAACCTTGGCAATGATGTTGATTCAAAATACCAACGTCGCGATCGCCCATGTTGGCGATAGTCGTCTCTATCGGTTAACCCGCAAAGGCGGTTTAGAGCAACTCACCGTAGACCATGAGGTCGGTCAACGGGAAATGAAACGCGGCGTGGAAGAAGCGATCGCCTATTCTCGCCCCGATGCCTATCAACTCACCCAAGCCCTAGGACCTCGCAGCGACCAGTTTGTTACTCCTGACATCAATTTTTTGGAACTGAATGAGGATAGTTTATTCGTTCTGTGTTCTGATGGCTTGTCAGATAATGAAGTTATTGAGAATAACTGGCAGACCCACCTAGCGCCTTTGCTCAGTTCTCGCGCTAACCTTGAGCAGGGTATCCTACAGTTAGTTGACCTAGCCAATGAGCAGAATGGTCATGACAACATCACAGCGATACTCATCCGCGTAAAAGTGCGACCTAATTTTCAGCAACGGAGTTGGTGATTAATCCTTCGTCTTTACCCATTATTTGGGAAAACAGAAACAAGGGATAGGGGAAACCGGTGCATCCATAGTTCCTCAAGGACTCATATCATGTCCTGGCGATTGCCCATAATTGCCAAACTGTAAAAACAAGGATTGCAGGCATTTTTATTCAGGGGTGTTTGACCGGACATGATATCAGAGAAATCCCCATACTAAAAAGGACGGGAGCGACTAATCTTAATAAAGGACTAGATTATTTTTTATGGAACGAGTACCAGTAATCAGTATAGATAGTAAACCACGGATACCAAACCGGGCGGCAAGAGCCAGATGTTGGCTCAAGGGACTGCCACGAATACATTGAGACAAGCCCTGAGTTAAGGACAAAAACTGAGGACTATGGTCACGCTGACCCTTCTACATCCGCAGGCATCCACTCCATTACAACAGTGGAAATTTCATAACCAGTCTACAATTCGCATTGGTCGATCGCCAGATAACGACGTGATTCTCAACAATCCGTTAGTGTCTCGGCATCACCTAGAACTGAGAGTCGCCTCCGTCCAATCTGGGCATAAATGGCAGTTGGTTAATCAGGGAACTAACGGCACGTTTCTTAATGGAGTGCTGGTATCACGGGAGATGATCCCCAATCAAGCCCTGATTCGGCTGGCTCGAGAAGGACCGATGCTCAAATTTGAACTTAACTCGATTTCTCAGCCTAGTTCTGGCTTAGTCTCTCCCACGCCTAAATCTAAACCGTCTTGCACTCACCTGGGCAATCCTCCCGGTAATTTATTTTGTATTCACTGTGGTCAACCTTTAGTCCCTGTACAACGAGTTATCCGCCACTATCAAGTGTTACGCACCTTGGGACAGGGAGGAATGGGGACAACCTATCTCGCCTGGGATAATACAGGCAAAATCGAGGGACACCCAACATTACTCGTCCTCAAAGAAATGAATGCGGATGTGGCACAAATTGCCAAAGCCCAAGAACTGTTTGAGCGAGAGGCGCGTGCCTTACAAGCCCTAAATCATCCGGGAATTCCTCAGTATTATGATTTTTTTGTCGAAGGGGGTAAAAAGTATTTGGCGATGGCGCTGATCCACGGACAAGATTTGGAGCAACGGATTTTGATGGCTGGACCGGTTACTCCCGATCAAGCCATTGAGTGGATGATTCAAACTTGTGATGTTCTTGATTACATCCATTCCAGTGATCCGCCCTTAATTCACCGGGATATTAAACCCGCGAATCTGATGGTACGTCATCGAGACAATAGCATTGTTGTGCTTGACTTTGGCGCAGTGAAGGAGATCGGGACAATGCCAGGAACTCGAATTGGTGCTGAAGGATATAGCGCCCCGGAACAAGACCGAGGGACTCCAGTCACTCAATCCGATCTCTATGCCATTGGTCCGACCCTGATTTTTCTGTTAACGGGGACGACTCCGCTTAAATTTTATCGCCGCCGTAGTTTGGGCTATGGATTTGATTTGTCGAAAGTTCCCACGATCACTCCCCCGTTACGGGACGTAATCGACCGGGTATGCCAACTCAAAGTATGCGATCGCTACCAAACGGCAAAAGAGCTTGCAGAAGCCTTAGCCGCTTGTCGCTAGAGCATTAGCTGGCGCGATCGCCGTTAACTGTAAGAGGTCAGGACATCTTATGCTTCATCATCTTATTCTTCATCATCTTATTCTTCATCCCATGCTTCCACGGCGAGTAAATCACCAATTGGATCTTGCATGGTGAAGCCAAATTCGATGAGTTCCTTTTTCCAGAACGACCAGTCGTCGCCATAAAGCAGGGCGATTTTCCATATACTGTCGCTGGGTTTGATTATCTTGGAGTCCACGAGTGAACGCACCTGACGCTGCATCTTCACCATGGGGTGAGTAACTTGCTGAGTCATACTCTCAATTTTCTCGAAATAACTTTTGCAAATGCTTGGATCAAAAAAACGCTTCCTGTTATTTATTTTTGCCGGTTCGTAGAGTTGGCTCTCGGCAAGGAAGCATTACTATACCTTTCTAACTCATCCGAGGACTTTACGCAACCCCTTTTTGAAAAATGTACGGGAATCACGACCTTTGCCCCTCGAATGGCTGCCGTTAAGGGAAACTGGGAAGCTGGGGAAGCAATGTAGAGACGTGCCATGGCACGTCTGGAAGCTGGGGGAGAAAAAATGATAGATAGCTGTCGTTATAAAGGTTAGGGCTTTCTGTATAGGTTAAGAGAATCTAAGACAACTGACTTAGATTCTCCTATAGTTCACACCTTCTGTTCAACCGCTGTCTTCACAGCAGACTGTAACAACAGACCATATTCAATCCCCTCAACCACCGCCTGATAAGACGCTTCGAGGATATTGGCAGAAACCCCGACTGTCGTCCAGCGCTGCTTACCATTACTCGATTCCACCAGCACCCGAGTTTTCGCTGATGTGCCAGCCGCACCATCCAGAATCCGCACTTTGTAGTCGGTGAGGTAAAAAGCACCAATCTCTGGATAGAATCGCACCAACGCTTTCCGTAATGCTGCATCTAGGGCTGATACAGGACCATTGCCTTCCGCCACTTCTAAAATATCCTCTCCGTTAACCGTGACTTTAATCGTCGCCATCGCATTACTGTAAGGCATACCGATACCTTGAAGCATGTCACTGTGAACCTGAAACCCTTTCAGTTCAAAGTGCTGCTGCTTCTGCCCCAGGGCGTCTCGCATCAGTAAATCAAAACTGGCTTCGGCGGCTTCAAATTGATAACCCTCATTTTCCAATTCTTTTAGGCGTCCCAAGATTTGGCGACAGGCGGCGTCTTGTTTGTGTAGTTCATGTCCAAAACTCTTAGCTTTTGCCAAAACGTTACTGAGTCCGGATTGGTCAGAAATCACAATCCGGCGCTGATTCCCCACCTGTTGGGGCGGAATATGTTCGTAGGTGAGTGGATTACGTTCAACAGCAGAAACGTGAATCCCGCCTTTATGGGCAAATGCCGACCGACCTACAAATGCAGCATGGTCATCGGGGGCAAGATTGACAACTTCACTAATGGAACGACTGACTTGAGTCAGTGTAGCTAATTGTTCCTCTTGCATACAGTGATACCCTAGTTTGAGCTGTAAGTTAGGAATCAAGGAACACAGATTCGCATTACCACAGCGTTCACCATAGCCGTTCATCGTTCCCTGAACCATACAGACGCCTTCCACCACACTCATCAACGCATTAGCCACGGCGGTATCGGAGTCATTGTGGGTGTGAATACCCAATCGAGGCGAATGTAGAGACGCGCCATGGCGCGTCTGAGTGTTAAGTTCTAGGCTTTTAATAACATCTCGGACAATTTGACCAATTTCATGGGGTAGAGTTCCACCATTGGTATCGCAAAAGACTAACCATTCTGCACCCGCATCCATAGCAGTTTTTAGGGTTTTCAGGGCGTAATCTGGGTTATTTTTGTACCCATCAAACCAATGTTCGGCATCATAAATCACTCGCCGCCCTTGACTGCGAAGGTATTCGATAGTATCGCGGATCATTGCCAGGTTTTCGTCAAGGGTAGTACCTAACCCTTCAGTGACATGGAGATCCCAAGACTTACCAAAGATAGTCACCCAATGTGTCCCTGCTGCCAAAATTGCTTGTAGCATCGGATCATCAGCCGCCGTTTTATGAGGGCGTCGCGTTGAGCAAAAGGCGACAATTTCTGCTTGGGTTAAGGGTTCTTCTTTGAGTCGCCAGAAAAATTGCACGTCTTTGGGATTAGCACCGGGCCAACCGCCTTCGATGAAGGGAATCCCTAATTTGTCGAGTTGGCGGGCGATGCGGAGTTTGTCTTCGATGGACAAGGAGAGTCCTTCACGCTGGGAACCGTCCCGCAGTGTTGTGTCGTAAATCCAGATGGGATTGGGTGCTTGTGAAGTCATAAGTAAAGATAGTTGTGTAAATTGTCAAGAAATGTAAACTAGAAAGAGAAAGGGTGTAGTCACTACGATAGATAAATCCTCAATGCCTAAAGTAACAGCTCAAGGGAAAACGTTTTCATGTGACCCAGGCAGTAATTTACGCAAAGTTTTACTGAAGCATGGTGTACCGCTTTACAACGGCAATGCCCAAATTATCAACTGTATGGGGATTGGTAGTTGTGGCACTTGTGCGGTTGAGGTGGAAGGGGAGGTTTCAGAAGCGAACTGGAAGGATAAGGCGAGACGTTCTCTCCCGCCCCATTCTCCCACCGCTAATCGTCGCTTAGCTTGTCAAACTAAGGTTTTGGGTGATGTGCGGGTGACGAAATATGACGGCTTTTGGGGACAAGGGGAGGATGTTGTTTGGACACCGGAAGGGAGATAGGGAAGATGGGGGAGCTGGGGAAGCTAGGGAAGGAAAATTTAAATTAGAACTTATCCGAGCAGTATTGGGAGAGATGGGATGTACTACATAGAGTAAAAAAAAGCTGTAGGGGCGCAAGGCTTGCGCCCTCACCCCTTTACTGGTGAATTTTGGAAAGAAAGACAAATTTAAACTGATGTCCTCAAATATGTAAACCTTATCAAAATCAGAACAATAAGTTTAGCTTAGCCCTTCTACGTTTTGCATCTTGCCCTTAATTCAGATCATTTTTTTAAGTCTATATCGTTAGATGTAAAGAATTTGGTTTTCCATTTCATCTGCTGTGGTGGAATCCAGGATTATGAGCAACCTCTGCACAATTTCCGAGTATGGTTTCCTGACAGCAATGATAATTCCAGAATGCCACTTCCCTGTATTAAAGTATATCCGTGCAAGATCTTCAAAATCAGTACGATTATGCGTTAAAATAGTATACCGTTGACTTGTCGCGTATTCTAACTGTTCAGCATCTGTTGCACCGAGTTGTCCTGCTTGTTGCGCTGTTGTTGCCTGGAAACCCCGAGATTGCAAAAGACTTGCGACCAGTACGTCAACATCTTCGTCCAAATAAACATGAATAAAAATATCAGTCATACGTTCCGAACTCGTGGATCAATAAGTTCGTCTGGAATACGGTTGCGCTCAATGTATTCATTGATTTCTGCCTGATGATCCAGATAATAGCTGAGTGCATCAAATACCTGTGATAGACCAAGATGGGTTAACCGCTGAGGAATTTCCTCCGGCGAGACTCCGATGCGCCACATTTCCACTATTGCCCTGACTGGTGTGCGGGTGCCTTTGATAATGGGTTCGCTATTCAGTATTTCGTCATTTCTGACAATGTGACAATGATCTGTTAACCTTACCATTAATGATTACTCCGTGAAGGGTAAATCTCAGATCAATTTTAGCTTGACGATGCTTTCTGAGAGTAAATTCATGGGAATTCTTGTCGTGCGAGCATCTTGCTCGCGACCCATTCCCAATTTAAATGCATGACCGCTTAATTTACGTAAAGTCTTGCTGGAGCATAGTGTCGCACTTTAAAATGGTATAATAACAAGCTAAAAATGCTAGTTGATTTAGCTGGTGTGTGAAATTTGGAAAAAAATATTTTTATAGGCACGTTTAAGTCTATGTCATCAAACCTTAAAACTCTATCAAAATTAGAACAACAAACTCCGCCTATTCCGTCAACGTTTCGCCTCTCTCCCTTAATTCGGATCACGCTGTTGAGTCTATATGTGGCGCTAACTGTACCTCTACCCTTTTTAGCCCAAGTGTCTTCGGCTCCCGTACCACCAGCATTGCTGTGGGGAGGAATTGGTTTGGGTTTATTAGCGCTGTATGGGGCGTTGAGTGAACGAGTCATTGTGGGTGACGAGAAAATTCAGGTGACTTATCCAAAATGGGTTCCTCGTTTTTTCCGTAAGGGTTGGGAGTTACCTTGGGCGGATGTTAAAGATTTAAAAATGCGGACGACGGGACAAGGGGGATTAGTTTACTATTTTGTAAGCCAGTCATCGGAGCAGGCGTATTTACTACCTATGCGTGTGGTGGGTTTTGCTCGGTTAGTTAAGTTGGTGGAAACGTATACGGGTATCGATACCACTGATATCCGTCCATTGGCACAACCCTGGATGTATCTCATTTTGTTAGGATTGACGCTGTTGTTATTGCTTGTCGATGGTTGGACAATTTGGACGGTTTTTAGCCAAGGTTTGATGGCTTGAAATTTTTAACCAATCCGACGGTTCGAGGGGCGTGATACCCTTAAGTGCAGTAGACTTTATCGGTTTTATGGGTGTACGTCGG
>CAZNNK010000212.1:0-8870 GCA_964574085.1 uncultured Coleofasciculus sp. | reverse complement strand
CCCAAGGACCCCTCAGTACGCCAAAGGGGATCTACGGATGAGGGCGACGGCGGTTTACCACTATGTCACAGATAGATACCAAGACCCCACCGAAGGGAATGACCAACAGCAAACAGCCATTGCCTGCGTCAGTAGCTACTACGACCCCACCAATGCCACTACTGCCAGAAATCCACAAGGCTTACCCGATGTAAGCGGTCAGTTGGATTTGCCGAGTAGTCCACAACCTGACAATGGAGGGTCAAATAACGGGGTTAGCTACCCTAAACCGAGTCGGACAGGTTTGGGGCCGCCGCAAATGAATCCAGATCCCACCAGTGGCTTACTGGATAATCAAGGGGATGAAACCTACGGTAGCAATTTTAACAGGCGGCTTGCCTACCAAGCCAACCTCGTCTTTCCCAATGGTCGTTTCGTGAACCAACCCCTCCGGGAAGCCTTGAAAAAAAGCCGCAATAATCGCACCCTGGCGGATCAATCAGCCATTGAATCGACAATTTGCGCTCTGGACATTCTAGACGGTGCCCAGCCAACTGACGCCGATATCCCTCACGGGGCGATTAGTGAAGTCGCCTTTCTGGATTCCCGCCAGATTCAGGGCATTGATGAGGATGATCTCGAAACCACAAAAGTAGAATCTGTCGCTGATCTAACGGGCGAGTATGATCTGAGCATTGAAGAACGCCAACCCCTAGAAATACGGGCAACAAAAATCGATTTAGATTTGTTGCGAAAGACAACCATTAGTGGCAGTGTCAACGGACCCACACCCGAATACCTACTCCCCAACAGTGGGATTATCTATGCCTCCCGTGATGACGCTCAACCCGATTTGAGCAGCCTAGACCATGACCAGCTTCTGGGTGAAAAGTTAACCCCAACAGAAAAAGCAGAGAAATTGCGGGAAAGCGCCGTAGACTACAAGCTAGACCCAACCCGTCGTCCTAATGGGATTCTCTTATTCAACGGCAAAAAGCTCGCCCGAGCAGATAGCGAACTTTTCCGCGAAGCAGAAAAAGGGCTAACCTTAGTCACCAACCTACCCGCCTATGTTTGGGCATGGTCGGATAGCAACGGTGATGGCATTGTTGATGATACTGATGAGCCTGTCTTTAATCCCCACAGCAAAGAGGAGTTTGATCGCACACTCAACCCGAACTGGAATAATTTTTACAATCGTGGCGAACCCGATGAAAACTTTGCTTGTCGTCCCAACGATCCGCGACTGCCTAAATGCACAACCGGTGATACTTGGCGTCCCGCTACGGTGATTGCTGATTCGATGACATTACTATCGCGAGATTTCCGATTTGGCTTCCGCAATGAAGGGGATTATGACCTGAGAAACAACAATCCGGGAAATCAAGCAACTATCAATAATCGGCGGCGCAATGGCTTCTTTGCCAATACCTATGCTACCAACGGTCTTTCTAGCCAAAATCCGGCTGCGTTTGAGACTCGCAACTTCACCGACGCCACCTACTCGAACCGGACGAATCTGCCGGATAACAGTAGTAGTTCCTATTTCAATAACTTTGTTACTCCTGTGCAGCGGCGACGCAATAATTTCCCCGAGTACGTGATGGAAATCTGCCGCAAGTTCCCGGTTTCGGAATGTCAGCCTCAGGACTGGGTGATTGGGTATGACAGCGATGGAGATGGGATATTAGCTCCTGGAGAAGCCAATGTGAGGATAGATCAGTTGCAGCCACAGATCACTAACTCAGGAGGTCCTAATATTGCCACTCTAATAAATTGGACGACCCCCTATGGTGGTGGTGGAAGTCCTCTAGACCGTCTGGGAGCAGGCACAACAGCCCAACCGGCATTAAATCCAGCCGATCAGCGTTATGCTCGCCGTGTGGCATTTGCCCGTACCTCCAATCAGATGCTGGTGCTTGATGGCACTGGTGCAGCTCAACCCATTGGGGTGGGTTGTCCTCTGACCGGTTGTGTATATCCGACTGTTCCCCGTACTGTAGCGAATGCCTTGTGGTTCAGAACGACAACCAACACAGCAGGCAATCCGGGTTTGGCAACTGACATTAGTTACCGAGACAATCAACCTCTTTACTACGAAACCGATGCATTCAAGTATGGTCCTGCTGTTCAATATGCTGGAACTGAAACTGTTAAATATGTTGAAGATTCGACAGGTGTTTCGTCCGCCGCTGGTGTTAATCCCGTAAGGTTATTTATCCCCAAAACCCCTGAGGATAGCGCTTATGAAATTCCTCAACTATCACAGTTGAACTCAGGGACTGATCCTGTGTCCGGATACTTCATGTGCCTGGGAAGTGGCACTGTAAAAGCTGAACCAGGTAACACTCAATTGAGTAGTGTCTCGATAGCGGGTTCATGTCCCGGTAACATTAATCCCTTGCGAAACGCCCTCCTGCAACTCAACCCGGCTACTCCAAACGATGCGATTGTTCAACCTGCTGGTGCACTTCCAAATCTGATAGCCGAATCTACTTCAGATGCCGCCCCCAACCCAAACTCGTTTAAGTCGGTCAACGTTTATGACTTAGGCACATCTCTGGGAGGAAACATTACCCTAGAAGGAACGCCTGACTCTATCTTTGTCCTGCGTATCCCAGCTAACAGCAGTCTTACATTTGCGGCTGATACTCAGATCACATTGGATGGAGTCAATCCAAATAACATTTTTTGGGTTTTCGGAAATAATAGCGATGTGATTTTTGAGGCAGGCGCTCAGATAGCAGGCAATTTCATTGGTCATGGTGGAGGAAATATTCAGTTTCCAGCTAGTAATAATGTGCAAGTTCTCGGAGGTCGTTTCCTGGGATTTGGCGATGTCCTAAATAATGCCGGTACTTCCATCACTGGCGCTCCCATCGATTTTGCCAACCCAGTCAATCCCATAACCTCTCAAGATCAGCCCCTATTAGTCCCCGTCCTCCAACTACACAGCCCTAACGTAGACAACCAAGGTTGGACTGGCATTGATGTGCAGGGTCGTGTCTTAGGGTCACGATGGTTACCGCCAGCGACTGAGACTGAGACTACCTTCAACTTAATCACTGCCGTCGGCAACACGCCACCCCGTCCCGGCGAACCCGATGGTGGTGCCGCCACCTTCGTCCGCCTTGTGGAAGACTGGTTTGGTACGGATCTGTCCATTAGTGGTTCTCTGATGGAATTTAATCGCAGCAGTATCGCTACGGGTCCATTCCAACCCTTCGTGCAGACTGGAACCTTTTTCGATAACCAAGGTGGTATCTTTAACTACCCCCAAAAATACGCGACTGATAACAGTGATGGGAAACTGCCATCCTATCAGCGAGCTAATCGGGGATTTGGTTATGACGTGGGTCTATTGAGTCAGTTGCCAGACTTATTCAGTGGTCGGTTCACCACCCCGCCAGCCGGCGCTCCGAATGAGTTCTTCCAGGAAGTTAACCGAGATGAGGATCAAATCAAGACATTATTGTGTGCTGGGGTAATCAATAACGCAGATGACCAGAATGCGACGGCATATCAAACCAGCAACCGAGCTGTCAATACAACATACGTACCCGATGGTTGTCCTAACCTGAGTGACTATTAATTCGGGCGAGGACAGTAGTACCAGGACGTTGACTATGAATACAAGCAAGCAGCAACAACACCGCCTAACTCCAACCAGCCAGTCTGGCTTCACCATCATCGAATCGCTAATCGCGATCATCGTGGTCACGATTTTGATGGTAGGATTAGCACCGATCATCACCCTAGCGGTTGCCAATCGGGTGCAAGCCAGACGGGTGGAACTGGCCACACAAGCCGCAAGTTCATATATTGATGGGGTGCGCTCTGGGGCGATTCCTTTGGCTGACCCGGATGATAATCAGCTCTTGAGAGCGGTGACAGAGTACGACGTGACGCAGCCGGTGGATGAGGATAACCCGTCAATACCTGCGCCGCCGAAGGGGAATTTGAATTGCACCTTTGTGCCTGGGGAACCCTCTTACTGTACTTCACCCCGCCCCCAAAACTCTATCTTGTATTGCGTTGATGGGGATGGGGATGAAGCGTGCGATGGACTCAACGACTTTGTGGTTCAAGCATTCGGTCAAATTCCCACGGACAGTAATGGCGCATACTACTTTCAACAACAGCGCTACGCCGGTTACCGCTTAGGGGTACGAGTGTATCGTGCTGATGCCTTTACCTCAAATTTTGTCACTGACTTCAGTGCAGAGGGAACACAATTGAGCGCTACCGGGGGAACGGGGTTAAGTAGAACCCAAGCCCCCCTCGCCAATGTCACCACTGAGATCAGCATCGATAGCATCCAATTGCAGAAGATATGCAGCGAAAAAAATATTGATGGCTGTTAAGATGTCGCTCAAACCTCAAGCAAGAGGAGATTGGGCAACATCAATGACCAACTGTATACCCTAAACTAGGAATTGACAAGGGGGGACGTTTAATGATAGGAACAAGAAAAAATAGGCGAAGCGTTCAGCCAAAAAGGAGTCGATTCGACAAAAAAACAGGTGGGTTCACCCTAATCGAACTCTTAGTCGCCATCATCCTCGCGGCTTTAGTGATTACTCCCTTACTGGGATTTATGATCAATATTCTCACGACAGACAGTCGGGAGCAAGCCAAGGCAAATACAGACCAGGATATCCAAGCCGCGCTTGAGTACATTTCTCGCGATGTAGAACAGGCGGTTTATATCTACGATGGCGAGGGTATTCAAGCAATTGAAGATGAACTTCCTAGTAATTCTGGTGTTCCCCTATTGGTGTTTTGGAAGCGCCAATTTTTGCCCAATGCGATCGCGTTTGACTATAACGCCGATCCAAATGGCGACCCCAAATGTCCAAATGTGGGTGAACCTGGCGCAAACTGTAATGATGCATTTGTCTTCTCTCTAGTGGCGTATTACTTGATTTCCGATACCAATGCTAATCAACCTTGGTCTGATGCGGCTAGGGTAGCTAGAATTGAGATTCAAGACGGCATCAGAAATCCGAATAATCCGGTAACATCGGCAGGAGAACCGAACTATCTGGAGTTTCAGAATAAGCCACGATATAACAAAGACCCAGGATTTCAACTCTTTAACTTAGAGGAGGGGGATACTCTAGAGGCGGCGATGAATGCGTGGGAGAACAGTGGCGAAACTTTTAACAAGACGCCTGTAGTATTAGTTGATTACATCGATCAAACTGAGATTAATCCTCCCGACCCCATAAATTGTGCCTCAGCGCTGGGATTAGATACAGCAACACTCGCAGAACGAGGCAAAACAGAAGATGACTTAAACACTCTACCACCTAATCCCGATCAGACCAGCTTTTATGCTTGTGTTGATACTGAGCAAACTGTAGCCCAAGTCCATTTGCGCGGCAATGCTTTGGCTCGCAATCAAAGCAAAAACCCGCCGGAGTACAAAGCCGATTCACCTTACTTTCCCGACGCAACAATCAAGGTGCAAGGGCGAGGATTCCTATTCAAATAATCATCGTTGACCCGAATCCTGGGTACTAGAGCGTCGATTCAGGAACTCCAATTAGCCGCCCTCAAGACATAATCTATCATAAAATCGATGATTATTTAGCCTAAATTACCGCTATAGAAAAAATGCAATAGATTGATTAGATAACTGAATCGATGTTCTAGACATGAGCCTACAGCACAGAGAAATAACGATGAGTAGACTAGCCTTATTAAAACATTTACCCAAACCAGCCGTGACCTCAGTTCAGCTTACCCAATCAGATCTAGCGAAAAAGCGTGAGGGGGGGTTTACTCTCTTAGAAATAATTGTAGTTGTCCTCATAATCGCTGTTCTATCGGCGATAGTGGCTCCTGGATGGCTAGCATTTGTCAACCGTCAACGAGTGGCTAAAGTCAACGATGCTGTATTTAGTGCGATGCAGGAAGCCCAGAGTGAAGCCAAGCAGAAAAAACTCAAGTATAGCGTCAGCTTTAGAAAGGAAGCAGATGAGCTTCCTGAAGTAGCGATTCATCTTGCCAGTAGTATAGACCCAACGAATTGGAATTGGCAAAATCTTACGCAAGAACTTGATGTCAAACCCAATCAAATTGTGATAGAAAGCAATATCGATGCGAGTAACCCTAATAACGCTCTAAATACGCCATCTACAATCGATAATACTCATCGAACAATCACGTTTGATCAATTTGGGAATATACCCATTGTAGACCCTGCCACAAACCTTGATGATCTCGATGAGGAGCAAGGGTTAGGTATTACTGTCGCTATTCCTGACGGTGGCGCTCAACCAATTGAGTCAACGAAACGATGTACAATCGTGGCTACCCTTTTAGGGTCACTGAGAACGGCTCAGGGAGAAGACTGTCCATAGAATTGAGAAGACTATGAAGGGGACAGGAGACCCAGACGTTAAATTCTATTAAATTTAAATACACAAAGATGCGTTAAATAAAGCTTTCTTTCATTGCCTTGTTCTGATCAAGACTCTTGTCACAAAATAGCAAATGGGAGTTGCCAGAAGATCATCCAATTTTTTTTGAGAATTGTAGCCCTTCATTCATAATTTCATACCAAATCCGCGTTGGAAACGGTTCTATCGTACTTGGTGTAATAAATTTAACTAATCACTGTATCAAGTGCCTTAACTTGAGAGATATTCAACGTATGTTGCTAATACGTTGGGTTCCTAGTCTGGAACTCCCGACACTTTCATGTGATCAGGGGAACTAAGCAATGCAACAGAATAATCGATTAACCCGAAAACCTGTACCTAGCGCCACGGCTGGATATTCTCTGCTGGAAATGATTATAGTGGTTTTCATGATGGGGATATTAAGTGCGATCGCCGCCCCCGCTTGGCTACACTTTACGAATATACAGCGTTTGAATACAGCCCAATACGAAGTTTACCAAGCGATGCAGGAGGCGAAACGAAACGCCAAACTGAAGAAAGCGGATTGGCAAGCTAGTTTTCGGGAGCAGGATCAGATTGTTCAGTGGGCGGTTCATCCCGAAACGGTTACGCCAGCGACAGCCAATTGGCAGAGTCTTGACCCCAATATTCGCTTAGATGACGAGACGACTTTACAATCGAGTAATGGCATTTATAAAGTTGAGTTTAACTTCAAAGGCAACACTCCTCCTCCCTTCGGGCGGTTAACGCTGACAACGAAGCAGGGAGGTAAAGCCAAACGTTGTGTTATTGTTTCTACCCTTTTGGGAACATTACGCATGGCGCAAGAAAATCCGAAACCAAACCGAGATGGTAAGTATTGTTATTAGTCATTTGTCATTTGTCATTTGTCATTTGTCATACTCGCTTCCCGAAAAGAAGCAAGCTACGTTATTTCCGTGTCAACTTAAGCTACAACCCCCTTAGCCCTCAAGGGCGCACGTCAGTGATGAAACAGGGCGCACGTCGGTGCGCCCCTACGAGTTTGGTATTTGTATGGATATTAATTCTCTGCTGCAACCCTATCAACGCTTTGGTGTTCACCTTGGCTTAGAACGCATCCAGCTACTTCTGGCGGCGTTGGGGAATCCCCATCAGCGTGTGCCGATAATTCATGTGGCGGGAACGAATGGGAAGGGTTCGGTTTGTGCTTATCTTTCCTCGGTTCTCAGTGAAGCGGGGTATCGGGTGGGACGCTATACGTCTCCCCATTTAATTGATTGGACGGAACGGATCTGTATCAATCAATACCCGATTTCTACTAAAGAACTGGTTAATGTTCTGGAACAGGTGCAAGCAGCGATTCCCCCAGATACCGAAGAGTCGCCGACACAGTTTGAAGTAATCACGGCGGCGGCTTGGTTATATTTTGCCCAGGAACAGGTGGATGTGGCGGTGATTGAAGTGGGGTTGGGGGGACGCCTGGATGCGACGAATGTTTGTGATCAGCCTTTGGCGACGATTATTACCTCGATTAGCCGGGAACATTGGCAAGTTCTGGGTTCGACGCTGAGTCAAATTGCGACAGAGAAAGCGGGTATCCTGAAACCCAATTGTCCGGCGATTATCGCCCCCCTTCCCCTAGAAGCGAAAGCGGTTGTCCAATCTCGGATTGAGCAGTTAAATTGTCCGGTAACCTGGGTAGAACCAGCCCAGAAATTCAACAGGCAAAATTTAGTCAGGGCGGGTTTTGAACCAAGGTTATCATCAATCGCGACACCCAAGTCCCTAAACCCGCCCCTACATCAAAATGAAGACGCGCCATTATGGGCAAATTATCAGGGAATAACCTATCCATTGCCGTTGCTGGGGGAGATTCAGTTAACGAATTCTGCTGTGGCGATCGCGACGCTGCAATCCCTGATTCGTCAAGGTTGGCAAATCCCTGAGTCTGCGATTGTTTCGGGGATGGCAAAGACGCAATGGTTGGGACGTTTACAATGGACTGAATGGAAGAATTATCGCCTATTAGTAGATGGCGCTCATAATCCGGCGGCGGCGACAGGTTTGCGTCAATATGTGGATACGCTGAATACGCCTGTAACTTGGGTAATGGGGATACTCTCAACTAAAGAGCATGAGGGGATTTTTCGGGCGTTACTTCGAGGAGGCGATCGCGTTTACTTGGTTCCTGTGCCTGATCATAGCTCAGCCGAGCCCGAAGAATTGAGTGCGATCGCGCGATCGGTTTGTCCTAATCTTGCCCATTGTCACACCTATCCTAACTTAGAGGCTGGACTGCAAGCGGCGACAGAAACAGCTTCTGATTCGACAATTGTTCTGTGCGGTTCTCTGTATCTGGTGGGTTATTTTCTTGGTTTGTAGTTGCGCTTTAGCGCCGATATAATTTTGAGGTTAGTCCCTACGTTGGAGCGATGATAGGCTAAAGCCCTTACTACAAACCACCGTGGCTCTCAACACCCAAAAAGAAGACTTTAGCTA
>CAZNNK010000211.1:0-8876 GCA_964574085.1 uncultured Coleofasciculus sp. | reverse complement strand
GGCGGAACTCGCATTCCCACGGAAGATGACCTCAAGCTTTATCTCAAGCGCTGGGATAAGAAGTATGGCATCACCTACAAGGTGCTCGATATTCTGCAAACGGTCTTCTATCGCTCCGATGCGACTCGTGAAGCATTTGTAGAAATGTGTTCAGATTTGGATGTGCAGCGACTCACGTTTGACAGTTACTTGTACAAAACGGTTGTGCCAGCTAATCCTTTAGTGCAGCTCAAAATTACAGCCAAAACCATTGGTAGTCTGTTGCGCGGAAATGCTTTAGCACCGTAATCCTTTCTCTTGTCATCATCACAAGGGCGGCGGGGATGTGCATTCGCTTTGAGAATGTTCACCTAGCCGCCCTCATTGTCTATATCAGATGTTAAATATTAAGTTCTGATAAAGCTGATCGAGAGATCTATAAAGTTTTTGTAAAATTGACCGATTTTTATTGTCAACCCGCTAATTAGGGGCTTACTATAAAAGTGCTGGTAAATTTAACTCACTTATTCAACCAGCGAATCCTATACAGAAGCACTAACTGAACTGTCTATCTAATCCTAAATCTATTCCTTGGGAGTCCCCTCTTTTCTAGTAAAAGGGGGGATTCTTAGTTGTGGCTTTCTTTATTGATTGACAGAGGGGTTAATCCCAAAGTTGGGTAGTTCACCGTGTCATTCTATAGCGAGGAGCGAGCTTTAGAATCTGGAGACCTCTTGCTATTTCACACTTTTATAGTACAATTGTACTAAATTATAACCTGATCCTCATGAAAACACTGCAAGCCGGACTTCAATTCTTGCGTTCCCAGTTCATGCAGCGTCAACCCCCTCGCGTCTTAAAAAAGCCACCTCGCAGGCGTTACCGTTCCCCAAATCCAGTTCCCCGAATGGCAATCAACGCACCACCTCAGCCGATGAAGTCTCCATCCCAACCGTCTTTATCCTTTGAGCTTCAATCGTCTGTGCGGATGCTACAGCAACGAACTAGAGACGGCTGGAAACGGTTAGAGTACCAAGCATCCCACATTAATCGGCTATCGACAGAGTTAGAAGCCGCCTTGCTAGAACTCAAAGCGATCGCGTCACAAGTGAATACGGATTGGAAAACACTCCAGAAGGTGCAGCATTCGTCAACACAGGCGATTATTCCTAACGTCTGTGAATATCAGATCACTAAGCTACCTTTGGTGCAGTACAAACCATCAGGTGCATTTCTGCTGACGTCGCGATCGGTGGATTTATTCAAGGCTGAACGGGACGCTATTGTGTTAGCACAAGTCTTGCGGCGTCGTACTCGACGTAAACGATTGAAACGTTAGTTCGGTTGCATAAAAGAACAAGCTAGAGGACACATCCTTTTAGTGTGAGCATCTTGCTCGCTACTAATACCCAATTAAAATGCGTGACAGCTTATCCGTAGTGCGAGCATCTTGCTCGCTACAAGGAAGTTAACCAAGGTGATTTGGTACAGTAAACCTGATTAAGACGGCGAATGTTCGTCTAACCAACGTTCCAAATCCTCCAAACGATTTAAATCTAAAATCTCCTCGGTTAAATTTTCTAAGTCTTGTAAAGGCAAGCTTTCAACCTTGGTACTTATCGCCTCTGGCAGTTCTCCAAAACGCTTTTTAAGTAGACGCATAACTAGAGCGATCGCTTCTTGGTAACGTCCTTTTGCTTCCCCTTGTTCTGCTGCATACGTTATCCGCCCTTTCTCATCTTGCAACATGATCCCTCGCCGTTCCACAATGTCTAACTCTTCTGAGGTCATTTTGGCTTGGTTGGCAATGTTTAAAGCCACTTCTATCTCAGCTACTTCCCCTAAACTATCAGGGATGTTATCTAGATGAGCTGCTTCTTTAAGGAAGTAAATCCATTTATCGCTCAAACTTGTTAACTCTGATAGGCTTTTGTGGAATTTCGGTAGTTCTACGAAAATTAACTGTAATTCTGGATCAGGATATTCAAACTTATGATTTTTTTCCTGAAAAGCAAACTGATTGATCACATCTTGGCTAGCATTGAACAAAATAAAATCGGTTATCGTTACAGCGATAACTGGGTTGAGAGTTAAATAATTTTCTCCGATTCCTAATTGATTACTATACGCTTTAGCCAGATTGTAGATGACCCGTTTGCTAAAAGCTGTTACCCGCGCTATTTGCATTTCAATAATAACGACTGAACCATTAGATAGAACAGCTTTTATATCTAAATAAGTATCTTTTAAGCTCATCGCCTGCCCCGGATTATAGGGATTTACAATGGTTAAAGATTGAATATTTTTTTGGCCTCCATAAACAATCGCGTTGAGAAAGCTAATTAAAATATCTTTGCTCTGTTCGGAGCCGAATATTTTTTTAAAAGCATAATCGACTTTAGGACTAATGAATTTCATGGTTTCATCCCTGTCAATTCTCAAGTTATAGGAATTCTATCCATCTTATTTTAGCTAGGTCGGGGCGGGTTGAGTTACATCTGGATGCAACCAAAATACGTTGCATTCAACGTCTCTACTTTTTGAGGATAGGTAAATTTATATCGCAACCATAGATTTTAACCTATGCCAGCGGTGGGCGATCGCGGTGAGTGTCATCGCTGCCACAAAAGTTAATCATTATTTACAACAATCTTGCTTGAGTTATCCAAACCTGCGATCGCACGTTCTCTAAGTGACGTAAATCCAGGGTTTTTGGGGATCAGGGCGTCTCAGGTTTAGGGAATGCGATCGCGCCCAACCCCATCTATATCCCAATTTACCGCCAGAGTTGAGCTGGAGTCACATCACTAATGTGAGCCAGCTTAGTCAGGCTGGAAGTCAATTGACATTTTTTTGCTTTTGTTCATATTTAAATAAAATATTTACACAAAATTAAAATAATTTGATTAAATTAGGTTCAGAGTCACTATGAACCAATAAAATCCTTTATCCATTGCTAGGCATGATTTGATTTTGATTTAAAGCCCATCCCATTCCCACACCCCCTTTCATTTCTCAGGGAGTTATGTCAATAATGCGATTAGCAGGCAGCAAGCAACGGCTGAAGACTCAGCCCAAGCCTTGATGCCAGCATATTTAACAGCTACGACAACATTTCAGTTTTGATCCAAACGTTAGGAGACAACGAAGCGTGAAACTCTCAGTTTATGGAAAAGGCGGTATTGGTAAGTCCACAACAAGCTGTAATATTTCCGTAGCGTTAGCCAGACGTGGCAAAAAGGTGTTGCAAATTGGCTGTGATCCGAAACATGACAGCACCTTTACCCTGACAGGCTTCTTAATTCCCACGATTATCGATACGCTTCAAGAAAAGGATTATCACTACGAAGACGTTTGGCCCGAAGACGTGATCTATAAAGGCTATGGCGGCGTTGATTGCGTCGAAGCGGGTGGACCTCCTGCTGGTGCAGGTTGCGGTGGCTACGTTGTCGGCGAGACAGTGAAGCTACTCAAGGAACTTAATGCGTTTGACGAGTACGATGTAATTCTATTTGATGTTCTCGGTGACGTTGTTTGCGGTGGATTCGCTGCACCTCTGAACTATTCCGACTACTGCATGATCGTTACCGATAACGGCTTTGATGCGTTATTTGCAGCGAACCGAATTGCGGCGTCTGTACGTGAAAAAGCCCGCACCCACCCCTTGCGCCTAGCTGGGCTGATCGGAAATCGTACCTCGAAGCGGGATCTGATCGATAAGTATATTGAAGCTGTACCCATTCCCGTGTTGGAGATTCTGCCCTTAATTGAAGATATTCGCGTCTCTCGGGTTAAAGGGAAAACCATTTTTGAAATGGCAGAAACTGATCCGTCTCTAACACCTGTGTGTGATTACTATCTGAATATTGCTGATCAAATTTTGGCACGTCCAGAAGGTGTAGTTCCCAGTGACGCCCCCGATCGCGAGTTGTTCTCCTTACTGTCTGACTTCTACCTGAATCCTCAACAACCCAAGGTAACGTCAGAGGAAGAAGAACTTGACCTAATGATGGTTTAATTTAGTCATTTGCCCTTTGTCATTTGCCATTAGTTATGACGTTGAAACATTGGGTTAAGGGCGGGTTTTGTTGATAGTTATCGGTGAGGTAGGGCGGGTTTTGTTGTTCATTTATCGGTGACAAGTCGTGTGAGTGGCTAAACCCGCCCCTACAACCCGCCCCTACTATTGTGGCTGAATCCACCCCTACCATAAGACGTTGGACTTCTTATAGATAGAAACTTTCCTGAGAAACGAAGAGAGGAGAATTAATTATGACTGCGCTTCAAAACCCCCAATCGCTAGAGTTTGAATGCGAAACTGGAAATTACCATACATTTTGTCCGATTAGCTGTGTAGCTTGGCTTTATCAGAAGATTGAAGATAGTTTCTTCTTAGTGATTGGGACGAAAACCTGTGGCTATTTCCTGCAAAATGCCATGGGGGTGATGATTTTCGCCGAACCCCGTTATGCGATGGCGGAATTGGAAGAAGGAGATATTTCCGCCCAATTAAATGACTACGAAGAACTGAAACGGTTATGTTTACAGATTAAGCGCGATCGCAACCCCAGTGTCATTGTCTGGATTGGCACTTGCACCACGGAAATCATCAAGATGGATTTGGAAGGGTTAGCGCCGAAGTTGGAAGCCGAAATTGGCATTCCCATTGTAACAGCGCGGGCGAATGGGTTGGACTATGCTTTTACTCAAGGAGAAGATACCGTTCTCGCGGCGATGGCGCATAAATGTCCGAAAGAAGCACCCAAGGTAGAAGCGGAAAAAGAAGAACGGAATGCAATTTCCAAACTCCTCAACTTTGGACGCCAGAAAGAAGAGGTCGTGGCGGAAGAATCGGAGTATGTGGATCATCCTCCCCTGGTATTATTTGGATCGTTACCTGACCCCGTGGTAACGAATCTTACCCTGGAACTGAAGAAGCAAGGAATTAAGGTTTCCGGTTGGTTACCCGCGAAGCGATATACGGAACTTCCCGTAATTGAAGAAGGGTATTACGTTGCAGGTGTCAACCCCTTCTTAAGCCGCACCGCCACCACCTTAATGCGTCGCCGTAAGTGTAAATTAATTGGCGCACCGTTCCCCATTGGTCCCGATGGAACTCGCGCCTGGATTGAGAAGATTTGTTCGGTGTTTGGAATTGAACCGAAAGGGTTAGATGAACGGGAAGCGCATATTTGGGAAAACCTGGAAGAGTATGTCAAGTTAGTACGCGGTAAGTCAGTCTTCTTCATGGGAGATAACTTACTAGAAATCTCCCTCGCCCGTTTCTTAATTCGCTGTGGAATGACTTGTCCAGAAATTGGCATTCCCTATATGGATAAGCGGTATCAGAAGGCGGAATTGGATCTGCTGGAGAAAACCTGTCAGGAGATGGGAGTACCGACACCAAAGATTATCGAGAAACCGGATAACTACAACCAAATTCAGCGAATTTATGAATTGAATCCGGACTTGGTAATTACCGGAATGGCACATGCGAATCCCTTAGAAGCGCGAGGAATTAATACCAAGTGGTCTGTTGAGTTTACATTTGCTCAGATTCACGGCTTTACCAATGCGCGGGATATTCTGGAGTTAGCCACTCGTCCCCTGCGGCGCAATAACAGCCTCAAGGATTTGGGTTGGGATAAGTTGGTGAAAGAAGAAGCAAAGGTTTGATCTCTCCTCCTTTGAGATCGCTCCTACCCCCCGGATTCCGGGGGGTTTATTTGTCGTTTGTAGTAGCCACTTTAGTGGCTGACAAAGGTTGATCGATAACTGCTTAAGGATAAATCCGGGTGATCAACCACGTTATCCTAAGACAAGATGGGATTTCCGTGGCAATTTCACGAGGACGCGATCGCGCTTGAATCCATTTTAGAGGATAGATTTTAGTCTTGCCTAACAATACCCAACTACTCTAAAGTGAAGCACTAACCATTATTGAGCTGGTAAAATTAGTGATTAATAGCGGGGCAGATCACCAACCCCAAGAGACTACAACAACCGCTAATGCAGTTAAGCGAGTTACCATACCTATAACACTATACGCCTTTGGTAACAGACAACGTCCTCGTCCACCGCGTCAAAATAAAGATATTGCTGTTGACAATGATTGTGTAAAACCAACAAACCCACCGACAGGATCATCTACCTTTGGCGATGTTCAATACGCACCACTCACAGGACACTACCACAAGCTTAATCAGGATACACAATTACCTGAAGGTCTTGATGTAATCGCTGATGGTAGAGATGTGGGCGGTACTCACTCGCCAACCCATCACACAATCTACCCCAGTCGAGAAATGCCATTTACAGAATTTGAGGAAAAATTTCTCAGTAGTGGATGGGTGTACGCTGGTAAGAAAGAAATAAGATAGGGATAAAAGTTAAAAGCCATGTTTCAAGAGCAACCCACCAACAACGATATCGAACTTTGGCAGAAAGTGTTTAACCAAGAAATTGCCTACATTCAAGCTCGCCAAGACTTTCTGAATAATTGTCCTAACCGAATCGGATTCATCCAGAAAGCTTTACACAATCCTACTGAAAGAGGTACAGCACTGAGACTCATAGAGTATCTAAAACTTGAAGAGCGTCAAAGCTTGTTTGATGACTTACTTGATTTAGCCAGTGTCTCTCAGTCAGATATTGAAATTTGCCGGAAAGCCATTCTTTCGCTCCCTAAAAATTGGCTTTTATCCAATATCGAAAAGAGTGCTGAACCCTTGCTCCAAGATGGAACAGATGAAGAGTATAGGCGATTACTAGAATTATATCTTGATATGGACAGAGAACTTGCTAAAAGGCTTGCTCAGAGAGCAGTGCAACATGATAATCCAGATATTCGTGAAGTCGGGGAAGATTTCCAGAACTACCTGGAAAATCGGCATACTACTCTATCAGCAATTTAATCCGCGATCGCTATTAACAACTCTAAAATACAGGAGAAAGAAAAAGATGAGTGTGGTAATTCCGAATGAAATCGTTCAAGCTAGTGGTATATCAGCGGAAGAGTTGATGTTAGAGTTAGTCATTCTACTTTAAAGAAGTAAAATTCGCATGGAAGATCATGAATTTGTCTTGAGGTTCTTGGCTTTTATGATCAATGGTTACGATCAGTATGATTTTAAATTATTAGATGATTTTCTCAACCTAACAATGATTACACTAAACAAAATGAGCGATGCTCAATTAAATTTTCTTGAGGATGAATTTATAAAAGCAATGAATGCCGCCAATTACATTTTTGGCAAATATGCTTTTCGGAAGCGATCTCAAGCTAATATAAACAGGAAATATCCAATTAATAAGGCTTTATTTGAATCTTGGTCTGTCAATCTCGCTCAACTGAGTCATGAGGAATTGAATCTACTCAAACAAAGAAAAAATGAGCTAAATGAAAAATTCATTAATCTTATCGAAACCGATCAATAATTTGTCGGTTCTATTTCTCAAGGAACTGGTAAAATAAATCAAGTCAGACACCGATTTAGAGCTATTGAAAACTTGATAAAGGAAATACTGATATGATTCGTTCACTGGCATTAAAAAACTTTAAACCATTTGAGTTTGAGGAACTTAACTTTAGAAATCTCACGTTGCTTTCTGGTCTTAACAGCACAGGTAAATCCTCAGTACTTCAAGCGCTTCTTTTGCTACGTCAATCCTACCAACAAAGTTTATTACCGGAGATAGGTTTAGCTCTGAATGGTGACTTGGTTTGTATTGGTACAGCTCAAGATGCTCTTTTTGAGGGAGCAAAAGAAAACTCAATCAGTTTTGAGCTTGTTTGGGAGGATGGCAGGGAAGGTATATGGCGTTTTAATTACGACCAAGAGGCAGATGTGATAGCTCTTTCCTCGCAAAACACTGCTCCTGATATCTATGAATCAAGTCTTTTCAGCGATAAGTTTCACTATCTTCAAGCGGAACGTATTGGTCTCCGGACATACTTCGAGATATCGGATTTTCAAGTACGACAACATGAGCAAATTGACACCAGGGGGGAATACACAGCACATTTTCTCTCAACTTATAGAGATAAAGATATTCCTAACAGTAATTTAAGCCATCCAGAGGCAAAGTCAATTGATCTGAAATATCAGGTCGAGGCATGGATGGGAGAAGTTAGCCCAGGTACACGAATTGAAATCAAGTCAAACCAAGATATGGATTTGGTTAATTTTCAATATTCTTACGGACTCAGCAACCCCTACCGTGCAACAAATGTTGGTTTTGGCATTACTTACACTTTACCCATTATTGTCGCCGTACTTTCATCGCCTCCAGGTACACTAATTTTGTTGGAAAATCCAGAAGCGCATCTTCATCCTAAAGGGCAATCAAAAATGGGTGAATTATTGGCACTTGCTGCTAGTTGTGGGGTTCAAGTTGTCATAGAAACTCATAGTGACCATGTTTTAAATGGGATTCGTTTAGCTGTTCATGGTGGCAAACTTAAACCCAATAATGTTCAGTTGCACTATTTTGAACGCAAAGAAAAAGATCGACAAATTTACACTGAAGTAATATCCCCACGGATTGATCGAAATGGACGAATTGATTACTGGCCCGATGGTTTCTTTGATGAATGGGATAAAAGTTTGGAAGCTTTGTTAGAACCAGCAGGAGAGTAATACATGGATTTAGAAATGGTACTCAATGAACTCTCCTTTCAGACTCCCGTTTCTGATCAGCAAACAGCACGGCAATTAATGTCAGATCTGATTGGTACTATCCGCCAAGCAACTGCAAGTGGCGTGAAGCGAGTACTTCGTACTTCAGAAGATATTAATACTGCGGATGACTACTGGTGTCTTATCTTCTTCTGTAAATGGTTCAATGGTAATTAACCAACGCCCTGCACCAATGCTTTCAACTAAAGAGTCTGGAAG
>CAZNNK010000210.1:0-8941 GCA_964574085.1 uncultured Coleofasciculus sp. | reverse complement strand
CGGCTGGACTCGGTAAGGAGTGACGTATCTCCACCCAAGTTGAGATACATTCCATCCCTGACCAATGCAGATAGCTGATCCAAGGAAAACAGAATGAAGTTACTCAAGAGAGATATCTCTATAATCTCTCCAGAGGATAAAAGCTGCCTAAAAACGACACCTCTTCTCAGTCCAAAAGTTTGGCTGATTTGAATTGTCGCGGCTATACTGGCAAGGTCTGGATATTTCTGTAACGGCAGTCATAAGTAGTATATGAGTCCTGTGGTTAAAGTTGTTCAACCCTCTGGTATCTTAGATGGCACAAAAGCCGGTCAATTTCGTCAAGAGATTAGCGACCTTGTGCAATCGAATGCCGACATCGTATTGATTGATTTTCAAGACGTTACCTTTATGGATAGTTCGGGCTTAGGGGCGCTGGTTCTTGCCCTTAAGACCGTTCGTGCTGCTGGGGGAAAGCTCTTTGTTTGCTCAGTCAACGAACAGATCAAAATGTTATTTGAACTGACAAGCATGGATCGGGTTTTTGAAATCTTCCCCACACGAGAAGCGTTTGAGGAGGCGGTCTCCTCTAGTGCATGATTCCCCTGGGTTAGCCCAATTTGGCAAAGCCTCCTAAGAATCTCTGCACTGAAGGGTGAGTATTCAAGTTTCTCAGTAGCTGACCCCCTCTTAGCTTAATTGGCGAGGAACCCCACGTCCTACCCGTAGGGAGACGTGGGATTTTTCGTCTGTTTATATGAGGATGTCAATCAAAGTTAATTTCTAGCAAAGACAAATCGTCATCGAAAAAGTCTTTGGGATTTAAGGCGTCAACGCCCTCTAAGATCGAGTTTAGGTTACACGAACTATCGACTCTACACTCACCCAGAAGTTTGACGAATGAGTCAAGTCCCCAGATATTACCATCCGGTTGGTGAATCTCGTAAATCCCATCGCTGAAAATGTAAAGGGAACTGGATTCGCTTACGTCGCAGCTATCATCAACATACTCAGCCTCAAGCAGCATACCCACAGGCAGTCCCGTTGTCTTCAAGAGATTAACATCCCGACTAGATGAAGGCTTACCCGAAAATAAGACTGCCGGTGGATGTCCAGCACTGGCATAAACCAGTTGACGCTTCGTCCGATTATAGACTCCATACCAGATAGTAAAGTATTTATCGTTACGTGCTGTCATCTGAAAGGTCTGGTTTAACCCTCGCAGAACATCGCTGGGTTGGTAATAGTTAATATTCGGCAGGGTACGTGACCTCAAAAGATTTAACACCGACAGGGTTGGCAAAGCTGCTCTCAAGCCATGTCCAGCCGTATCTAACAGATAAATTGCCAGGTGTTCGGAATCCAACCAGTAGTAATCGAAGCCATCACCTCCTAATTGCCGAGACGGAATGAATCGAGACTCAATAGTCACAGGTGGTTCGGTCATCTGGTCTGGCAGAATGGAACGAACATACTCCGCTGCTTCTGCGAGTTCCATTTCCAGCAAATGTTTTTGATGCTGCAAATCGCGGCTAAGTTCATGCAATCTTAAGCCCGAACGCACTCGCGCCTGCAACTCAGCGATTTCGATTGGTTTACAGATAAAGTCATCCGCCCCAGCATCCAGTCCCTTCACGCGATCCCCAACGGAACCGAGCGATGTCAGTAAAATAAACATGGTGGTGGATAGGGTTGGTGTTGCCTTAATTTGACGGCAGACTTCTAGTCCGTTCATCCGTGGCATAATCCAATCACAAATGACCAACGCCGGATGTAACTGCTGAGCAAGTTCAAGACCCTCTTCGCCGTTGCTAGCGATTGTGACGTCATAACCTTGGTTATGAAGCGTCCGTTTCAGCAGTATTTGAATGGCGGGGTCGTCATCAATAATTAGAATTTGGGTCATGGCATCGAGATAATACAAGTCACTCAAGGAGATTGCAGATGCACGCGCTTACAACAAGAAGGAACACTCGATGAAGCTAAGGGTACTTTCATGAGAAAGTGATAAAGATCTCAAGGTTAGTGCATAAATGGTAGAGCAAGGGTTAAATCTAGGGTAGACTGGATTTTTTCCCAGGGAGTATCTGTTCATTTTAATTCTGGCTTTGATGTCGTTGATGTGAAAGGCTTTGAGCAGTTGAGAGAGCTTCAAACATTTAGCAAGCAATTTCCTTCCGACCTGAATGCGTTAGACCAGGTTTTATCCTGGTTTGGGGAGCTTCACCCCTCCTCAATCGAAACAAAAGTCTGGTTACAGTGCAAACTAGCGCTTGCGGAAGGATACACTAACGCGGTGAAATATGCCCACAAAGACCTACCACCCAGTGTTTCCATTGAGGTTGAGGTGATTCTGGGGCAATCGCCCCAACGCCTAGAGATACGGGTCTGGGACTGTGGAGCGCCGTTTGATTTTGAACGGCGACTCCGAACTCCATCGTCCTTGCCTGATGATCAGGCTGAAGGAGGGCGAGGACTGGCTATTATGCAAAAAATTGCCGATAAGCTCAGTTATACACGTATGGATGATAACCGTAACTGTTTGACAATTGTTAAATTTTATTAAAAATCCCAGCCGCCCGGTGTAGGGCAGCAGGGCAGCAGGGGGAGCCAGATGCAGGGATGCATACTTATGTCTGGGGCAAAAGAACCAGAAAAAATTTGATCGGCTTTCCTAACCAATAAGCGAAAACCCAGCTTCAGAAGCTGGGTTGCTTTTTATGCGTTACGCTCAATTGCTCTATCTGCTCCGAATAACTTAATCAAACTTGGCTGACCAGAATTAAGCGGTTTGCCTGGTGATGGGATCACCATTTAGCGACCACTGCCGCGATTGTCATCATTGCCCTTAACATCAAACGCCAGACGCTTGGGTGATTGATTGGACAAAATGACTGAGTTTTCACGTTCTTCCCTAAAATGTGAAAACTCGCTCATGTTGTTGCACATCGCTCGTAGATCTCCGTGTCCGAGTTGCTACAGCCTTTTTTCCAATCGATAAGGCGCAAATCAGGACAAACCCTAAAATTGGGAGTAGGATGAGCGGGGAGCCGGGGGAGATGAGGGAGATGAGGGAGATGAGGGAGATGGGGGAGCTAGGGAAGCAGGGGCAGAAAAAATTCGATTTAGAAGTTATAGCAGCTACCTTGGCAGGGAAAGGACATTCTTTACTATTTACTATTCCCTGTTCCCTAATCTCAACCGTTAACTTTAATGAAAGTCCACCTACTTAGCGCTATATCAGAGCCGTATTGGTTTGCCAATGTCAGGAATCCATTCAGGAGGATGTCAAAATAGAACTACTGCACACTGAACCCTGTGGGGTACAGTGTTTTTCGTCCAGTCCCGCTGTCGTTACCTATTGGGAAAGACCTCGTGTGAACCTTTCGACCCCAAAGATAGACCTTGACCCCAAAAATCTGTTTCCGTTTCCTCTGGATCAATTTCAGCTCCAAGCGATCGCGGCGCTGAATGCGAATCGTTCAGTTGTTGTCTGTGCCCCGACCGGTTCTGGAAAAACCTTGATTGGGGAATACGCGATTTACCGTGCGTTGTCAAGAGGAGGGCGAGTTTTTTATACCACTCCTTTGAAAGCCCTCTCCAACCAAAAGCTGCGCGATTTTCGCGCCACGTTTGGTGCGGACAATGTGGGTCTGGTTACGGGCGATGTTTCCATCAATCGGGATGCGCCAATCTTGGTGATGACGACGGAAATCTTCCGCAATATGCTGTACGGCACACCGATTGGGGAAATTGGTACGTCCCTAGAAGGGGTGGAAGCGGTGGTTTTGGATGAGTGCCACTACATGAATGACCGACAACGGGGTACGGTTTGGGAGGAGTCGATTATTTATTGTCCCCCAGAAATTCAGCTCGTTGCTCTATCCGCTACAGTGGCGAATTCCGATCAGTTAACGGACTGGTTAAACTTGGTTCATGGAGCAACCGAGCGCATTTATTCCGACTTTCGACCAGTTCCCTTACAATTCAGTTTTGCCAACCCCAAGGGCATTTTTCCCTTGCTGGACTCCAGCCAAACGAAGTTAAATCCTCGCCTCAAACCGAAACGTAATAAAGGGAGAGGACGGGGGGGACGCCCCGAAAGTCCCAGTAATGCCTTTGTGTTGGCGCAACTTCAAAAACGGGATATGTTACCCGCAATTTATTTTATTTTCTCTCGTCGCGGTTGTGATCGCTCGGTGGAGGAGTTGGGAGAGTTGTCCCTAGTGAATGCCAAAGAAGCAGCGGCATTAAAACAGCGCATTGATGAATTTTTGCGCCGGAATCCAGAAGCAGGTCGGGCGGGGCAAGTCGCTCCCCTCTATCGGGGCATTGCTGCCCATCATGCGGGGATTTTACCAGCTTGGAAGGGGTTTGTGGAAGAACTGTTCCAATTAGGGTTGGTTAAGGTGGTGTTTGCCACGGAAACGCTAGCGGCGGGAATTAATATGCCGGCTCGTACCACCGTAATTTCCACCCTCTCCAAACGTACTGATCGCGGACACCGACTGCTGACCCCCTCGGAATTTCTGCAAATGGCAGGTCGAGCCGGACGACGGGGGATGGATGCCACGGGTTATGTGGTCACATTACAGACACCCTTTGAAGGAGCAAAGGAAGCAGCGTACCTCGCCACCAGCCAGGCTGACCCCTTAGTCAGTCAGTTTACGCCCAACTACGGGATGGTGCTGAACTTACTGCAAACCCACACCCTTCCGGAAGCCAAGGAGTTGGTGGAACGCAGTTTTGCCCAATATCTGGCGACTCTATATCTGAAACCCCAGCAACAAGCGATTACGGACTTAACCACAGAACTGGCAAAATTAGATATTCAACTCGCCCCCGTTGACCTCAATGCCCTAGGACGGTACGAAAAACTCAAGGAACGACTGAAAGAAGAACGGCGATTACTCAAAACCCTACAACGGCAAGCCCAAGCCGCACAAGTAGCAGAAATTGCCCAAATTATCCCCGAAGCTCCCTTGGGTACACTGCTTTCCCTCAAGGGCAAGTATATTCCAGTTCCCGAACCAATTCCGGCGATCTTGGTGGCGAAGGAAAAAGGGCGGGGACAATCCCCCTATTTAGTCTGCTTAAGTGCTGATAATCGCTGGTATATAGCCACAACCGCCGATTTGATTGGGGTGCATGGTTGGTTAGAGATGATTGATTTAAGTGAGCTTAACCCACCTGCTGAACTCACACTTAAGCCCGGTCAAACCAGACGGGGAACACCAGACACGGAGGCGATCGCGGCTCAAATTCCCACTGATATAGAACCGATGGTCGCACCTGAAGTTGAGGCGCAGCAGCATCGGATGGATGCGGTAAAAGCCCAACTCGAAGATCATCTGGTGCGACAGTGGGGGAATCCGTCTCAACTGATTAAGCGTCATCAACG
The DNA here is from genome assembly GCA_964574085.1 of uncultured Coleofasciculus sp. Taxonomy (GTDB): domain Bacteria; phylum Cyanobacteriota; class Cyanobacteriia; order Cyanobacteriales; family Coleofasciculaceae; genus Coleofasciculus. The sequence goes on along the minus strand of CAZNNK010000210.1, from coordinate 3,561 downwards.
CCGTTTAGCCCTGCAAGAGGAAATCAACCAGCGTCAAACCCTGTACCGAGAAAATCAAGCCCAGCACTGGCAAGAATTTCTCAATCTGATCGAGATTTTAAGGGAATTTAGGTGTCTGGAGGATGTTAAACCGACACCCTTGGGCAAAGCCGCCGCCGCGATTCGTGGGGATAACGAACTGTGGTTGGGGTTAGCGTTGATGTCTGGTGGGTTTGATTCCTTAGATCCGCATCACTTAGCCGCCGCCGCCTGTGCTTTGGTTACAGAAACCCCGCGTCCAGATAGCTGGACAAATTGTCCTCCCTCAGAACCTGTATTGGCAGCATTGGATAGTTTAAAACAAACTCGTCGTCAGTTGTTTCAAGTCCAACGTCGCTATCAGGTGGCTCTGCCGATTTGGTTAGAACGGGATTTAATTGGCTTAGTTGAGCAGTGGGCATTGGGTGTGGAATGGACAGAACTTTGTGAGGATACCAGTTTAGATGAAGGGGATATTGTGCGATTGTTACGCCGCACGGTCGATTTTCTCTCTCAAATTCCTCATGTGCCTTTCCTGTCGGATGTCTTAAAACGGAATGCCATTCGAGCCATTCAGTTATTGGATCGCTTCCCCGTTAATGAATTGGTTTAGCTTATATCATGTCCGGTTGAATACCCATAATTAGGGTGAGGGGGTGAGCTGACAGGTGTAGGTTTTTTACTTTAGGGTGGGGACAAGACAAGGAGGACAAGGAAGGAAAGTAGACAAGGAAGAGAATAATTGTAGAGTTCAAGACGTACCTAAACTCACCAGTGTAGTTGACTCAAAATATACCGCAACCGATCATAATCATCCTTGAGTAAAACACTCAGGGTTCGCCCTGCTTGAACTAACCAGTCGCGATCGCCTTTACGGATTTGATAGACTTCTCGGATCGCCGCCGCCGTTAACGCTTCCACTGGCGCTCCACTCACAAGCAGAAGGGTTCGTAAAAAATCCAACTGTTCACTAAAGTAAATAATCTCGTCGGGCTGACATTGATAGACAGCTTGATGAATTTGCGGCGGACGAGGAGGCAAATATTGATAGGCGCGTCCTCTAGGAGGCTGATCCCCGTTGTGTCCCTCACCGGGCGGTATAAACCCAACAATCGCCGCCCGAAACTCGGTTTTGAGCATGGCGAAAATCTGCGGTTGTTGCTCCCGCAATTCTGCCAGTGATAATCCTAATGCGACAGCTCGGTGAACTGAATCAATTGGGCTAGTTGTGGCATGATAAACGACTGCCATCACTTGATTGCCCGATTCTTCATCAACAGATTTAACCCAACTGCCAAAAGGGGGCATTACGGGAAAGCTCAAATCTTCTGGCTCTAAGCATTGTGCCAGAAATTCTGTGGTTGCCGTTTCAATGACTTCGGCAATGTGATTATCAGGACGTTCTCCAGCCGTAAACTGGGGTAAAGGAAGGCGCATGTTTAAGGTTGCAGGTTATTTTTATTTTTGCCTTTAGGTTTCACCTCTTCAAGTTCCGATAAATTAAAGGTGACAATTTTATCCCAGTTGCCGCCTTCAAACAGCACACCCGCTTTCCCATCACCGATGCGCTGAACTATCCCTTCAAATTTGTAGTAAGTGTCGTCGCCGTTGATGACACGCACAATTGAACCAGGAAGAATCATAGTTTTTTACCCCTAAATCTCTATCTCTTAGCTTACTATAATGCGCTGACGTATCATTTAGCTAATTTATGACAAAGGACGGCTACCAACCCAAACCGGGGCAAATTTGTTACCTGTTCCCTGTTCTCTTTCCTAACCAAAATGTCCCACCTTAGACCGATAGCCCAAAGGACATAAGACGAATGACTAAAACTTCAATCGGTGTCGGTGATTGGCAACCGATTCCACTAATCCAATTGCCAGAAAGTTTGCCAGTAATGCCGATCGCCCATAACTTAACAACGGTAGTGGAATCCCGGTAATCGGCGCTAAACCGATATTCATGCCGATGTTGACCACGGTTTGAAACACAATCATCGATAACACACCAATTGCCAAGAGTGAGCCAAAGTTATCCTTGGCATTTTGGGCAATCATCACTAAGCGTAAACACAATAGCCAAAAGGTAAATAGGACGCACAAGCAGCCAATAAAGCCGAGTTCTTCACCAATAGCAGAAAAGATAAAGTCAGTATGCTGTTCCGGAATAAAATGGAGTTGGGTTTGTGTTCCCTGATACAGTCCTCGTCCCGTCAGTTGACCTGCGCCAATGGCAATTCGAGACTGAATCAAGTGATAGCCGCCGCCTAAAGGATCTTTATCCGGATCTAAGAAAAGAATCAATCGGTCTTTTTGATAATCTTGAAGCAAGCCCCACAACAGATTCCCTAATCCCCCCGAAATCACGTTGGCAACCAAAGCCCCAATTCCCCCAAAGAAAGACCAGGGTAAGGTACGCCAACCAATTAACGCCATCGCAATTACCCAGACAAACCACGCGGGCAAATACACATTGAAGATGATCGCCGAAACAATGGGAGACACGAGTAGGATGAGCCATCCTGGATTCGCATTTCCCCAATAGAGCATCCCCATGGTAATCGCACCAAACACCAACGAGGTACCCAAGTTTGGCTCTAAAAATACAAAGATCCAGGGAACTGCCGCAATGGCTAAGACGCGAAACACTGCATTCAATGTTGAAGCCGGTTTCCAGTGGAGGATCGCGGCGAGGGTAATAATCAAACCAATTTTGGCAAATTCCGAGGGTTGAACGTGAAAGCCTAGGATATTCAACCACCGTTGTGCGCCATTCGCCGTCGTCCCCATAATCATTACCGCAAATAACGCGATATTCGTCACCCCATAAATCATCCAATGCCATTGGAGTAAGCTTTCGTAGCGCGATCGCGAAATGATTAGACAGATAACTAAACCAATACCCCCAATGATCCAATGCCACCACCAATCGGTTAGCCCTTCATTCATTTCGGCGCTGCGAATCATCATCCCACCCAGGAAGGTGAGACCAATTGTGACAAATAATAGCTGCCAGTCTAATTCCCGCCATTGGCTGAGGAACATCAGCCAGCGCATTTGGGTACGGGTTAATGACTTTTGGAACATAATCGTTGGATTAGCGATTGACGTTTCTAGCAATTAGCGCTCTTAAGATGTACTGGTCAGGAATTTCTGAACAAGATGTTGGACAATTCCTGACAAAATCCTAGGCTAGCTGAAAAGAGGGACGAATAGAGGGGGGAATAGGGAAGAAGGCATTACATGTTTATAGCACTACGGGGTAGGGAAAGGACATCACTTGATCCCCAGAGGGAACAGTAAGAACAGTCCTTACCTGCCAAGGTAGCTGCCATAACCAGTATCAATTGGGGCTAAGGGCAGCCACTGATACTTTTGCCGCAATCGCCTTCGCGATCGCACTCAGCGCTTGGGCTGATGCGGACTCCGGTTCAGCTACGACAATGGGTAAGCCGCGATCGCCCCCTTGTCGCAGGTTAATTTCTAAGGGAATACACCCCAGTAAGGGTATCCCCAATTCCTGAGAGGTTTTTTCACCACC
>CAZNNK010000209.1:0-8945 GCA_964574085.1 uncultured Coleofasciculus sp. | reverse complement strand
GGTTGAGGGGGTTTCGTGGAATAATAAGCAGGCGGTTACCAGGTCAAAGGACGCCTCTGGTAAGCCCGTCTGTTCCGCTTTGCCATGACGCCATTGAATCTCGACTCCGGCGGCTTTAGCTTTGCGTTCTGCCATGACTAACATATAAGGTGATAAATCCAAACCGATTACCTCAGCTTCAGGAAACGCCTGCTTTAACAGGAGGGTAGTTGAACCCGTACCGCAGCCTAAATCCAGAATCCGTCGTGGTGTTCCCTGGATGCGATCAATTAATTCTTGGCGTACCCAGGTTTCGTTGGGAGGTAAAGCGTATTGGGTAATCGGATCATAGCTGGTTGCCGCACCACCATTCAAGTAACCCCCTTCAATCCCGTGGAAGTTCTGACGCTTGTAGTAATCAGGGTAAACCAACTCAGGTGTCGAGAGGCGATCGCTTTCTCGTTGCCAGTCAATGCTTTCATAAAGCTGGCGCAGTTTCTCTTGATCGATGAATACGCCAACAATGGGTTGTAAGAATCGCTGCCAAAGCGTGTCTTGGTGGCTTACCATAAGTTTAACCTCAAATACTACTTGCTTAACTTATTGTAATAGTCTTGCCCTGTTCCAGCAGCCTATCCCGAGTCGGGTCTGTGTGGGAATTGACAAAAGCAACATATTATGATCATGAATATTCAGTGATCACTGTTTGACGGGTAGGAAATCACTGACCCTTTTAGGGCGATGAGGATGTCAAGACAAAGCTTGTGACTTCAATCACGTTATTCAGTTGATCAATTTCATTAAATTCATATTACGCGGCTCACCCCCAGGGCGGATTAAAATCAAAAATAGGGATGATTTAACTCTCTGTAAAGAGTAGGAAACTTCGGTAAAGTTATAAGTGGGAATCAAGAAAGTATTTCTCTCTCAACTTTCCGGTTTTCCATCGATTTAATTAATCCCTTGAAATCAGGACGCCAGCCGATAATGATTACTTTTTCCCTCGAACCTAACTCTGTGTCTGCATCTAAGCCCTGGAAGCTGCAAATCTGGCTCTCGCCTAAATCGCAGGCGATCTACTACCTACATGACCCCCAACAAGCACAGTCAATTCTCGAATTTATTCTTGCCAAGAATAATTCTCAAAATTCTCAACTCAAACAACAAGGCGAGTTATCCTTTGCTGGCTTAATCCCCCGTTCACTACCATCTCATGAGCCTGTACAAGCTAGCGCTTGTGTTTGTTAAACTCGTTTGAGTCCATCCCAGTAACCCGTCAACCGTCAACCATCAATCGTCAATCCTAACCAAAATTATTGTTCTTTTCGATAAAGTCCTAACTGAATAGCTTGCATCTGCCGAAAATTGGATGGTAAAGATTCATGGCTACCAACAACCAATACTCCTCCAGGAATCAATCTTTTGCCAACCAATCAGACGGAATGTCTTTTAAACTTCCCCATTGATAACAACCTGTTCTCGCTCTCTCCAACAGATAGGCATTCGCTTCAGTTGCAATAATTCGCCGTGAACGGTGAAAACGTTGAGAGAATTTAGCTAAATGCCAGAGAATAGAAAGGGTAATTATTAAGCATATTTGAGTTCCCTCCCCTTGGCAAGGGGAGGGTAAGGGAGGGGTCATACTCAATCCGGCTCAGATACTTAACTTTCACTAAACAGGGTGCGTAATCGTCCCGGAAGAGGATGATTACCCGAATCTTGATGGCGAAGCAGCTTTAATAACGGTTCTGGCACAGTGGCGCTAAGCTTGATTTGCAACTGGGGACCTGAAAGGGCGAGTCGAACCAGAGTTTCATTTTGAATTTCTAGTTCCGTAATCGGTTGACCATCCTTATACGTCCCATTGTTACCAAAGTTAATCAATTTCCATCGGTTTCCCATACGCCGCAATTCCAGATGGTAACGTGAGACAACCGAACTTCGTAGCACAATATGGTTATCCGCACAGCGCCCAATTTTAATAATCGGTTGATCGGTAAAATGCCATTGTTGAAGTGGCACACTATGGGACGGCGAGCGCAGTGATACCGTGACGACATTTGGAGCGAGATTTACTCCTGACAAAGATTTATGAATCAATTGATGCACCCCTAAAAATCAAAACTTGATAGTTCGTTTAATCATGACATGCCCAAGACGGATCGCACAGTGCAATTCAATTCTAGGACATGGCTGGCGGGGAAAGGTGACGAGAAATTTAGGATATCCCGTGATTTTCCCTGATCTCCCGCTAATTCGGGAGTTTTGCCTATAGAGTCCGCGATCGCAGTAGCCGGATCGCGGTTGGTTAAATATGCCTAACTCACAATTGAGTTAAGATGCTCAGGATCACTAAATTGATAACTGATAACTTCATTTTACCGAATTTGACCGAGTTTTTCACACCGTATTATTACCGAGTCCGTCCAAATCGCTATATTAAGTGAATTTCCCGATGTTAGAACACCAGGAAGTCGTCGAATTTCAATTCAAGTTTACCGTTGAGATTGGGGGACAGGGAACAGGAAGCCAGAAATTCCTGGCTCAGGTTAGTGAGGGGTCAGACCCCTTATTTAATGAACCAATAGGATCATACATTTCACCATAGGACAAATGACGGTCTTTGAACTTAACCGTCCAAAATCTCGAACCTACCCTGATTATCCCTGGATTCAGAGGTAGAGTATTGGCATGATTGTCTACGCAAGGAGATTAGTTATGGTCGCGACTCGTGAAGTCATTATTCCCACGGGTATGGAAATCCTCTATGAAAAGTATCACTATTGTCCAGGTATTAGAATCGGAAATACCGTTTATGTCTCTGGTCAAGTGGGTCGCGACGAAAATTTACAGGTGGTTGAGGGGATAGAAGCACAGTTTATCCAGGCGTTTGAAAATGTCAAGAAAGTTCTCTTAACCGCAGGTGTAACCTTTGATGATGTTGTGGAAATGGTGACGTATCATGTCACAACTCCCGCTTCGGCTTCAGGATCACAACCGTTAATGATTCCCCATTTGTCCCTGTTTATGGAAATAAAAGATCGATATTTCATGCATCAATATCCGACTTGGACAAAGGTCGGGGTTACCGCATTGTCTGACCCTAGACTCATCGTGGAAATCAAGTGTACAGCACTGCGATAAAATCTAAGCTGTCTGTCTGAATTACACTGGGGGGAGAATCGTAGCTATCCAATAGACTCTCCGCCATCTGGGGCTTATCTTCAAGCACTCGCAAAGGATGCACATAGGTACGCACGGTAAACAGATCGTTTGACCGTGACCGTGGCGTCGATAATGTTGGGGAAAGCGTTTCAGCAGATGATTCAGCAGTAACTCTAGCACCTCTTGCTGACTGGCTGCGGTTCCGGGGAGACTAGCAAATACCTCTGCATGTCGAGTCTTGAGCAGAGTATCTTTTTGTGACAAATACTTGACAAACTGGTCGTCAATTTCAATCCAATCCTGGGGAGCAAAGGCTTTGAGGCTCATGCTCATCTGCCATTTTCCTTCTGCAAAGGGTAGATATAGGGGTTGGCGGTTCATCGGTCTCCCATACGTGTCAAATCAAGCCCAAGGGTATAAAGGGCGACCCGAGCCAATTGAATGGACTGGAGTTGTTAACTGATACAAGCAGGTCGCCCCTACAAATTTCTGATCGGGTAATGGATGAGGTTTATGTCATCGATTGCAACTCATCCAAATGTGCCAGCACCTCTGTACTGTGAATTGCGGGTCGAACACCAAGAAATATCTCCCGCAAGATGCCATCGGGATCAATGAGATAAGTATGACGTAGGGAGACAAATCCCATCCAAGACCCATACGCCTGACTCACTGACCCATCTGTATCGGCTAAAAGCGGAAACTTTAACCCTTCTGAGTCACAAAACTCGGCATGGGAGTCCACATCATCCGCACTCACTCCCACAATTTGGGCATTTCTCTCTATATATTCGGGCAAATCTTGCTGAAAGCGACGAGCCTCTAGGGTGCAACCTGAGGTGAAATCCTTGGGATAAAAGTACAGAACCACCCATTTCCCCCGGTAATCGGAGAGCGATACCTCCCCATCTCCACTATTCGTCGGTAGCGTGAACTCTGGTGCAGGCTCATTTAATGGTGGTTGTTTACCGCCGAGAGCAGAGGCGGTGGGAGTGACGTTTAGCCACGTCAAGCAAGCCAGACAGCTTGCCAAGAGAATGCTCACCAGCGTGCGACGAGAAATCATGATCGATACAGCGTGTTTGTTTTACATAAGTTTACAATCCTAATTTAGATCTTGTCAGAATCTGTGATTACGCTATTATGTCTAGCAAGGTAATAGTAGGTCGGAGGTACATCTGCCAGAAGACAATCTGCTCTACTGAGTATATAAATTCCCTATCTTAACTATGGCGACTTGGTTGAGAACAACACAAAAATCTTGCGGATAGCATAGACAATGTTGGACAATTCTATGGGGGGATCAGGGAAAAATGGCAGGCATCTCAACCAAGACTGTATAACTAGCCGTGCTATCATTTGCGTTACCAACCTCGATAAACAATATCTAGGTTGTTAATATTCATAGAGTTGGATAGTTTGCGCTGATTGAAATTAGTTGTTACGGCTTGTCTATTCCTGAATAGTCTGCTATGGTAGAACTGTTCTGAAATAAAGGACTGTTGCTGAATTCCCTGCTCTCCTTTAACATAAGTAATTCTTCCAGGAGAATGCCCTAAGTTTTCCAGGCTACAAACCCGCCAAAGCGCGACAAGGTGTGGATTGAGCGATCTATTCCCTAAGTTAAACCCCCCAGTTATCCCGCCTAGTATAAGGAGGGGAAATGATAGCTAGATCCAATGGCTTCAACAACTAACTAAAAGTGAGGTAGAAGTGAGGTAGAGTGTAAGATTGATGATAACTATGACTGTAGCAAGAGTTGGCAAAAAACAAATGTGTAAATCGCTACGAATTTAAATATAAGGTATGGTTCGATAAAAAAACAGCCGAATCCTAAAGAAAAGATTAGTTAAAGGAATTTTTTCGGCTGAGTATCGGTAAACTAAAACACTGAAACCAAGAGTAGGAGGAAATACTTAATGGTTGCAGCTACTGAAACAACCTCATCTCAATCGTCCAAAGAACAAGCGCTAGTGCTGTGGTTTGAGGACGTAGGAATTGTCGATGTTCCCTTAGTGGGTGGGAAAAATGCATCCCTAGGTGAAATGATCCGGCAACTGACCGCTAAGGGCGTCAGAGTTCCGACCGGATTCGCGACGACGGCTTATGCATACCGTTACTTCATTAAGGAAGCAGGTTTAGAAGAAAAGCTACGCGAACTGTTTTCTGACCTCGATGTCGAGGACATGAATAACCTGCGTGTCCGGGGTAAGCAAGCGCGGTCTTTGATTCTCAATACACCGTTCCCCGAAGACCTGAGAGCCGCGATCGCGGAATCTTACCTGAAGCTGTGTGAACGGTATGGCGTCACCGCTGAGTTTTGCGATCGCTTCGAGCCGGAATATCAAGAAGAGTGCAAGGAGAAAAGCCAAGCTGTTGACGTAGCTGTTCGTTCATCCGCTACGGCTGAAGACTTGCCTGATGCCAGTTTTGCGGGTCAGCAAGAAACCTACCTGAACGTCTACGGTGTCCTAGACGTTTTAGACGCTTGCCATCGCTGCTTTGCCTCAATCTTTACTGACCGAGCCATTTCCTATCGCACCGTCAAAGGATTTGATCACTTTGATGTCGCCCTGTCCGTTGGGGTGCAGAAAATGGTGCGCTCTGACTTAGCCTCCTCTGGTGTCATGTTCTCTATTGACACAGAAACAGGCTTCAAGAATGCCGCCCTCGTTACCGCCGCCTACGGTTTGGGCGAAAACGTTGTTCAAGGTGCTGTCAACCCGGATGAATACTTTGTATTCAAACCAACGCTCAAGGACGGGTATCGCCCGATTCTAGAAAAGCGCTTGGGCAGCAAAGAAATCAAGATGATTTATGACATCGGTGGTACGAAGCTGACCAAGAACGTACCCGTGTCGGAGCCTGAGCAAGTCAAATACGCGATCAACGACGAAGAAATTCTGCAACTGGCTCGCTGGGGTTGCATTATTGAAGACCACTACTCCGAAGTCCGGGGTGTCTATACCCCCATGGACATTGAGTGGGCAAAAGATGGTGAAACTGGGGAATTGTACATCGTCCAAGCTCGTCCAGAAACCGTTCAATCCCAGAAGTCAAAGAGCGTCCTTAAGAGCTATCAGCTGAAAGGAACCTCCGAGGTGGCTGTTACCGGTCGCGCCGTTGGCGAAATGATTGGTCAAGGTAAAGCCAAAGTTATTCTGGATGTCCACAAGATTGATGAGTTTGAACCCGGTGAAGTCTTAGTCACCAACAAGACTGACCCCGACTGGGAACCAATCATGAAGCGGGCATCTGCTATTGTCACCAACCAAGGTGGACGAACCTGCCACGCGGCAATTATTGCTCGTGAAATGGGAATTCCCGCGATTGTGGGTTGTGGTGATGCCACAGGTGTGCTTAAGAGTGGGCAAGAGGTTACCGTTTCCTGCTCTGAAGGGGAAGAAGGACGGGTTTACGAAGGGCTTGTACCTTTTGAAGTCCAAGAAACCCAACTGGAAAACCTCCCCACAACTCGCACCAAGATTTTGATGAACGTGGGGAACCCAGAAGAAGCCTTTGGTTTGGCGGCAATCCCCTGTGATGGTGTGGGATTAGCCCGCTTAGAGTTCATCATCGCCAATCATATTAAGGCGCACCCCTTGGCACTGCTGAACTTCGATAAGCTCGAAGATGCCACCGTCAAGCGGGAAGTCTACAAAATGACCTACCTCTACGAACGTAAGGCTGACTTCTTCGTAGACAAGTTGGCGCGGGGTGTGGCGATGATTGCAGCGGCATTCTATCCCAACCCGGTTGTGTTACGGATGTCTGACTTCAAGAGTAACGAATATGCCAACCTCCTCGGCGGTCAACAGTTTGAGCCGAAGGAAGAAAACCCGATGATTGGCTGGCGTGGTGCGTCTCGTTACTACGATGAAAATTATGCCGAAGCCTATGGCTTAGAATGTCAAGCGATCAAGCGAGTTCGGGATGAAATGGGTTTAACGAATGTGATCCCCATGGTTCCCTTCTGCCGTACCCCCGATGAAGGGCGCAAGGTGCTGGCAGAAATGGAGAAACACGGCTTGAAGCGTGGCGAAAATGGACTCCAAGTCTATGTGATGTGTGAGATTCCCAGCAACGTGATCTTGGCTGATCAGTTCAGTGAAGTGTTTGATGGGTTCTCCATTGGTTCCAATGACCTGACTCAGTTAACCTTGGGTCTAGACCGCGACTCCGGTTTAGTGGCTCACATCTTTGATGAGCGCAATGACGGGGTTAAGGAAATGGTACGGATGGTGATTGAGAAGGCGAAGAAGAATGGTCGTAAGATTGGTATCTGCGGTCAAGCGCCGAGTGACTATCCTGAGTTTGCCAAGTTCTTGGTTGAGTTGGGGATTGACTCAATGAGTTTGAACCCTGACTCGGTGATGAAGACACTATTGATGGTGGCTGAAGTTGAAGAACAACAAGGCTAAGTCTTGAGTGTTTAGCGTCTGCGTCCCTGATGGGGCGTAGACTTGAAAAAGAGCGATCGCATCCCCCACCGGAAATGCGATCGCTTATAAATTAAAAATAATACTGAAATATCTCAATATCTTTTTGGAAAAATTCCTGAACTATTTCCTTAGTTTCTTCATCATAAAATTCCTTATAATTAGGACGAATTGAACTACTAGCATTTAGGTGTGGCAACTCAGAATCAACTCCTATTTTATCCGCTATAATCTGGAAATCTGTTGTCAGATTTTCAAATCTGCCAACGAAATCTATATTCAATTCTTCCTTATCATCTAACAGCCAATCAATTTGAGGCATAAACCATCTCGGATTATTGTAATAAACTATATCTTTGTGAATGCCATAAGTCTTTTTGACCCATTCAGAAAAGCTAATTGGATTATCTTTCAGGTTAGCTTGATTAATTTTGATTTTATATTTATAGTGTGATACTACTTTATCCCAAGGATTTCTGACTATTGTAAACTTATAAGCTTTTTCCCATTTATCCTTTCCTATAATTTTAATGACTTCTTTAGCCGTTAAATGCTGTCTATTATAGGGTAAACCTATAGCTCTTGTAATACTTACTCCGGCTGTCTTGTTGATATGTATGAAAACAAAATCCACTTTCCCTTTCCTCAAGGGATATTTAGCAGGGGTATGACCGAGAACTTTATGAGTATTAATGTAGTATTTAAATTTTTTAATAGATTTTTGAGGGATGTCCATCAATTTCATTAGTTGTATATCTCCTTGAGTAAATTAATTGTTTTTAAGCTTGCCAGGATATTTAATTGTTTTGGGTCTTCTAGACTAACTATGATAAATTACCACGAAATAATCTACATGTTTCTTGCTACGCAAGCTCGAATTATAGAAATTAAAAAAGAGATTATAAGAAAACAGAATTTTTATTCTGTGATCCCCTTTGCTATTTAAGGGTTTAAGCTCATTTAAATTGCTAATTTGCCATAACCAGTCTAAGAGAGCCATTGTTTTTTTGTAGGCTATACTTGACAAAGTATGACCTAGATAAATAGTTACATAACATAAATTCTCTTAGAATGTCAAGCCATCAAGCGAGTTCGGTATGAAACGGGTTTAACTAATGTGATCCCCATGGTTCCCTTCTGCCGTACCCCCGATGAAGGACGCCAGGTGCTGGTGGAAATGGAGAAATACGGACTCAAGCAATCGAAATCATCACCGTCTAAAACATTGGAAATCCTTTGTTCATCCTGTGGTTGGGTTACAAAAGTCACGCTAAGATCACATCAGAGACAGTTTAACTGTACCTAATTTATTAAACCAATAGACCAACTATAAGACAATGCAAAGCCAGATAACCTACACCC
>CAZNNK010000208.1:0-8947 GCA_964574085.1 uncultured Coleofasciculus sp. | reverse complement strand
CTTCCTTGTCTTACCTGAACCCCAATCTTAAAAAACCTACCCTTGTGAGCTCCCCCATCTCCCCCATCTCCCCCATCTCCCCCATCTTCCTCATCTTCCTCATCTTCCTCATCTTCCTCAAAGCTGACCAAACCCCTTCTTCTTCTTCGCCTTTTTCTTCTTCTTCGTCGGACCACTACCACGCCAACCTTGTGAGGCACGATTGCCCATTCCACCACCAAACATACCACCCATTCCGCCCATTCCGCCCATTCCGCCCATTCCGGGAAGTCCGCCCATTTGACCTTGACCCATCTGCTTCATCAGCGATCGCATCTTGGTAAACTCACTAATTAGATTGCTCACCTCACGCTCACTATGACCTGAACCCCGGGCAATGCGGCGGCGGCGACTGGGAGAACCAGCCAGCAAATCCGGATTGCGGCGTTCCTCAGCCGTCATCGAATTAATCATCGCTTCCGTTTGCTTGAGCTTGCCTTCCCCTTTTTCCAGTTGATCTGAACTCAGCTTACCCATTCCCGGCATCAGCTTCATCAACCCACCCAGGGAACCCATATTTTTCAACAGCCGCATTTGCTTCAAGAAATCGCTGAAGTCAAACTGAGCATTGAGCATTTTCTCCTGCATCTGGGCGGCGTCAGCCATGTCAATTTCTTCTTGGGCTTTTTCCACCAGCGTCAGCACATCGCCCATACCCAGAATCCGGGATGCCATGCGATCGGGATAAAATGGCTGTAGTGCCTCTACCTTTTCACCCACACCGACAAATTTAATCGGCTGACCCGATACCTGGCGCACAGACAAGGCTGCACCCCCTCTGGTATCGCCATCCAGCTTGGTCAGAATTGCCCCCGTAATCCCAATTTGTTGATTAAACGTATGGGTTAGGGTTGCCGCCTCTTGACCCGTCATCGCGTCAACAACCAGCAGCACCTCATGGGGTTTAACATTGTCCTTAATCTGGGCAAGTTCTGCCATCATCTCGGCGTCGATTTGTAATCGTCCCGCCGTATCGATAATTACAGTATCAACACCCGTTTCCTTAGCACGGGCAACCCCTTGACGGGCAATCTCTACGGGGTTAGTATCCGTCCCCATTTCAAACACAGGGATATTAATCTGTTCACCCAACGTCACCAACTGGTCAATCGCCGCAGGGCGATAAACGTCTGTCGCCACCATTAAGCAACTGCGGTTTTCCTTCCCCAAGTGTAGGGCTAACTTAGCTGTCGCCGTGGTTTTCCCGGTTCCCTGCAACCCTGCCATCAGCACGATAGTGGGCGGTGTATCTGCCTTAGCCAAGGGGACATTACTTTCCCCCATCACCTGCACCAGTTCATCATAAACAATCTTGATAAACTGTTGGTCAGGGCGGACGCCAGCGATAACATCAGCGCCCATTGCCGTCGTTTCAACATCAGCAACAAATTTTTTGACAACTTGCAGGTTCACATCTGCCGACAGCAAAGCCCGACGCACCTCTTTCAGGGCGTCTTGAATATTGGCTTGAGATATCTTGTCTTGACCGCGTAGTTTCTTCCAGGCGTCTTCTAAGCGTTCGGCGAGAGCATCAAACATAGTTAACGTTAATCTTAAAGTTTAGTGTTACCCGAGATAGGGTCAGATTGCCGTGACTTCTTACACAATAACGCTTGAGGGGCTTTTTATACCAGTTCTCGACCTCTGGATTGTGCGATCGCGGTTTTGAATATGTGAAAAACCAGGAAAAACCAGACTAAGGATGCTGCCGCTTATCATCTTCGTTTCGCACTCCCCCATCTAAATCAAAGATTCTAGATGGGGACTGCGCTCAACTATTTCGTTCAATTTTATATACATAAAACACCTTATTCGCCTTATTCGGGGCGTTTTGTTACTATTTTAATCAGCCAGTTCATAACGAAAGTCACTTCCTTGGGGTCCACCTTCACCTCTAACGACTTTAACTAACACTGATTCTTTCCTTGAAAGATTCATCATTTTGAGTTTTTCAATCACACTTGTTCGAGAAGGTTGATCGGATTCAGATAGAGCTTCAATGAAAGCCTGTGTCGCCTCATAAGTCTTCGCAGTACGCCAACTGACTTGCCCTTTCCACATATCCTGAGCTTTATTGGCAAAGTCTTGTGAATCTGGTGCATCGGCAAACCAATGAACCGCTACAATCAAGTCTTCTAGGGCTGAACCCCCTACTTTTAAAGCATCTGAACTATACAAAGCACTGGCTCCTAACAGCGGCTTATTTTTTAAGCTTTCCAGATTGTTTTTAGCACGAGCAATTTCAATGGCAACAGAAATTAGTTCCGTATTTGGCAGCAATACTATTGCATTGGTTTCTGGTTGAATGTGACTAAGTAAGAACGCTTCAGTATTGGCTTTCTGTCCTAGATTTTTTAAGTCTATTTTTTGACTTATTTCGACAGAGTGCTGATTGAGTGAACTTTCCAGCGAATCCATCAAGTCCTGACTATATAGGTCTTTCGGGTTATAAAAAACGACCACTTTATTCAGTTTATTTGCCCAGACATAACGGGCTAATGTTTTAGCTGTATCTTGATTGGTAGGAACTGTCCTGAAGAAAACATCACCGTTGAGTGAATTACTCGTGCTAGTAGGAGATATCATCGCTAGACCTTCCTTTTCATACTCTTTTAATGCTGAATTACTCGCACTACTGGTATAATGTCCAATTACTCCCAAAACATCTGGGTTTCTACTCAGAGTTCGGGCAACTTTTTTGGCTTGAGTTGGATCGCTACTATCATTGGCAATGAGGATTTTTAATAAGGGCAGTTGTAATTTTTCACGCTGCTCATTGAAACTATCCTGTGCCTGGGCTACACCTCGTAACATTTCCAGAGCAATATCTCTATCAGTGTGGGCAGGTATAACAATGGCAAGAGTTAGAGGTTTACCTTGTTGAATAGCTCGTGCATTATTATAGTAAATCCACATTTCCGGATCATTAGGATTAGATTGCTTGGATCTCTTGAAGAATTCAAGCGCTGTCGAGTAATTCTGTTGCTTGAATGCTTCAATGGCAATTTGGCGATTGAAATTATCATTACTGGCAAAAAAAGTTTTTCCACCTTCACTAAATTGTTCTTGTCCAGCAACTTGTGCAGCCAAATGAGCAGAGTAATCTTCAATTAAATGACTAATGTTCTGGCGAAATCCAAAAATTAACCCAATTATAAAGAGTATGTTTCCTAGAACTAATAACCTAAGATTTCGCTGGTTTATTCGCCTTTCCAAGTCTTGGCTAGCACTCAAAAACTGGTAATCTTGAACGCTTAAATTCAGGTTATCTTTATTTGCTTTCCAGATTTGTGCTTCCTGTAATTCCCGCCCACGTAACAGCCACTTTTTGTCTTGATGCTTAGAATCAATCCATCTGGCTAACGCTTCTCCGTAAGGTCGCAGATCGACTATTGTTTTAGCGACCCAATTGTGGTCAAAAACAGTTTCATAAATACGATTATAAACTCTTAAACTATCGTACCGTTTGACGACCAAACCTGACAACCGCAGTTCCGTTTGTTCAATACGACTATTAGCTTCTACTTCTTTGTCTTGCAAAATTTGCAGGTAGAGTCTCAGCAGATCAATACTACGCTGACCTTTTCCCAAAATACGATCGCGGATTGTCCTCAAATGTTCTGGATTGTCCTGAGATTCCCAGTTTTCAACGATGTGCGATCGCACCAACTTTTCCACCCACTCTTTCTCTGTCTCTCCTGGCTTTAAAGAATGTTGGGATTCTCCACAAGCATCATAAACAATTTGACAAAGCTTTTGGGTGAGGAATGGCTGTCCTCCTGTCCAATACAAAACCTCTTTTAAAAGAGTATAAGGATTATCAAATATACCCACTAATCCCTTAGCTAAGGGTTGTGCTTCATCTAATTCAAAACCACATAATTCGATTCCACAACCAATGTTAAACGGTGTGCGATTTTTGTCTTGAATAAAATCTGAAGGCGTGGCTACACCCAGTAGACAGAACGTCAACCGTTTATAAGCGGGATTGTCAACCCGTTGATTGTAACACCCCCGAATTAAGGCAAAAAAATCATCGGTGGGAAATTCTAAACTGAGTACCGTATCGATTTCATCGATAAAAATAACAATGTTGTCTGATATCTCAGCTAATAATACCTCCTCCCAAAAATTACTCAATCGCTGCACAGGGGATAAAGATTCATGTTCTTTCCACCATGCCCTTTTGTTAATTTTACCCGATAACTCAAACTTTCTGACTAAATCGTAAAATATGCCCATGTACCAGCCGGGTTGGCTAACATTATCACTGCCAATTAGTGTCAGATCAATTGCCGCACATTTTACTCTTTCTTTTTCCAGTTTTTGCATCGTTCGCACCCGCAAGCTAGACTTTCCCATTTGCCGCGAGTTCAACACATAGCAAAATTTACCAGCTTTTAACGCCTGATAAAGATTTTGGTCAGCTTGACGCATTACATAACTGGGAGCATCAGCCGCTAAACTTCCGCCAACTTGATATTCGTAATTAGTCATTTGTTTTTCGTCGCAGATGCATTAGATTTGATTAGTAGGAAACAACGCTTTGATTTTGTTGGTTTTCTTTCGTCAACCCAACCTACAACCCTCTAGTATTTCATCAAATTTGCTATGCCACGCCACTCTAATTACACCGTATTGTTGATAACAACTTCTATTGACTTAGTAATTGACTCAACTGTTTTAAAATCCTCAGTACAGTATAAATGTCATCTCCGCGTCTGAGGGAAAATGGATAGGACTCAGCATATCTTGGTCTATCCTGTTTAATCAGCTTCAAAAAAATAAAATCCATACCGTTTGTAACCAATCCAAATGCAGGTTGGTTAGGATTAGGATGACCCAGCATATATGTTAAAGCTTGCGGTATCCCGGCATCTAAGGAATATTTTGACCCTTTTGCCTCAATCACCAGTATCCAAAACTCAGGCGTAAAAACCAAAAGATCAAGACGCCCTTTAATGATCAGTTCCTCATCCTCCGAGACAATTTCTACCTCCTTCTCTGCTGTGAGATAAAATGGTGGACGATAAAATCCTGCTAGTTTTAACAAGGGTGACAACACCACAAGTTTAACAATGGGTTCAAGGATGGTATATCGAGATAAGTGGAGATAGTCTCCTTTAACTTCATCTAAGGCTTGCCGTTCTGAATCCGTGAGTTCAGGTAAGTCATATTGCCATTCAGGGAAGAATTGCAGATCATCGATACGTTCTAAACCAAATTTTTCGATTAAATCATCGAGATTAATTTTCTGGGCGGCGATGGTTTCAACCATAAGATTACCTCCTGTAAACAGCATTTTCGGGTGAACTATAAGCGGACTGATTTTGTAATGATGCAATAGGTAAACCCTTTTTTTGGCTAATACAAAATCTGGGTTAGCTACCCCCGTGATAACCCAGTCCGCGCAGGCGGACTTTGTTTGTGTAGCAGCGATTTCAATCGCCGTAGCCAAAGGGGGTTCCTGTTGATTTATGTTTCCTTACCTCTAAGCTTCTGGGAAAAATACTGGGAATATAGTAGACAACGCGGCTTGACGGAATTATTCTCTAATTGAACTAAACCTAAGCTTTGTAACTTAAACGCCAGTATCGACTCCAATGGCACAGGACAATTTGCCTCAACTACCGTTTTCATCGCTGCGGCTAACTCAGGATACTGTTGTAAATTCCATAACTGTCCCCGTAAATGATTGCTGTAAATTCCTGATTCGGTAGCAGCCGTTTGCAAGAGTTGTTCAAAGGTAATATCCTCACGAGTGAGGGAATAAATGGCAAGCTGGATCAGATGCGGATGTCCTCCTACCATCTCTATTAACTGAGTCACCTGGGAATTATCCAAATTTAATCCTTGTTTTTGGGCTAACTCGTGCATTTGTTCGGATGTAAATTCTGGCAATTCAATTGGCACACCAACATTAAACGGTGAACGATTCGTATTAAGCTGAATATAAACATCGGTAGAATAGGAAATCACTAACCGCAATTTCTGCCACGGTCGGCTGGTTTTTGCTTCCTCATGCCAAACTCGCAGCATACCAAAAAAGTCTTGGGCAATTTTAGGATAGGGAAAAATTCGATCAACGTCATCTAACGCTAAGACTAAGGGCTGGTCTAATTGAGATAACAGATGATCTTCAAAATAAATCGTACAATTTTGAGAACTTCCTAACCCTTCTTCCCAATACTCCGCCAGTTGAGTCGGTAACTTTAACCGCCGACTGACAAATGTACAGAACCAGCGCAAAAATTCATCCAGTCCGCGCAAAACAGCTTGATCAGCTTGGAGTAAGTTTAAGCGAACGGTGCGATAATTTTCTTTAACTGCTTTTTCGAGAATCTTATCAATCAGCAACGTTTTTCCCATCCGCTTTGGGGCTTTAAGTCGCAGTAGGGAACCGGGCTTGAGGATGGTTTCATCGCAACGCGATTCGCTGGGGGGACGCAGGATATAGGTAGAGATTTCAGGTTCAGTACCCGTCTGTTCTTCATCCACCTCTATTGCTAAAGATGAGTTCTTATCGGCGACAGAGAAATCCGCAATTTCCTCTAAATTCAGCCCCAACGTATGGCACAGTTCATAAAAATTCAAATAGTCCACAGGTTTACCATTGAGGAAATTGGAGACGGTGGAGAGAGAAAGCTGTACACTCTCGGCTAAGTTTCGCTGACTCGCAAAACGATTTCGTGGTAGTGCAGCTTTGACTATTTCGATATACTGGGGAGCAACTTTTAGCGATCGCGACATGATTAAACCCTTGAATCACCCTGCTGTGATCATAGTCTTCTCATCCCTCTGATCCCGCCAAGTCAGATATAAGTCACACATAAGTCGGACAATTTAGATCCCTCTGGTCAAGGATGAAAATTGAGAGATAATAATCAAGTGTATGTTTGCGGAAACTTTCTCCTTGTGTCCAAACCCCTCGTCCTCATGGATCAGGATGGCGGTGTCGATGATTATTTGGCAACCGTCTTGCTGATGACAATGGATCACATCCAACCTTTGGGTATCGTTGTCACCCCGGCTGATTGCTATATCCAACCTGCTGTTAGCGCCACGCGCAAAATTTTAGACCTAATCGGATGTTCTCATATCCCCGTTGCCGAGAGTACGGTACGCGGGATTAATCCCTTTCCTCCCCTTTACCGCCGGGATGCGTTTATTGTGGATCATCTGCCAATTCTTAACCAGAATGACGCCATCCAAACCCCCCTGCTAACCGAAAGCGGTCAAGAGTTTATCGTGCGATCGCTGCAAACGACTGACCAACCCGTTACCCTGATGGTGACAGGACCCCTCACCACTGTCGCCACCGCCCTTAACCTCGCCCCGGATATCGCCGCCAACATTGAACAAATCGTCTGGATGGGGGGTGCAATCCACGTTCCCGGTAATGTGGAAAAAAGCCTAGAACCCGGACAAGATGGTTCAGCCGAATGGAACGCCTACTGGGACCCCCTCGCCGTCCATCAGATTTGGCAAACTCAGATTCCGATTGTCCTTTGTCCTCTTGACCTCACCAATACCGTCCCGGTTACCTCTGAATTTGTTTACAAATTGGGGAAACAGCGTCACCATCCCATTTCCGATTTTGCGGGTCAATGTTACGCCTTAGTGATTCCCCAAGACTATTATTTCTGGGATGTTCTCGCCACCACCTATCTCGCCCATCCGGAGTTCTTTACTTGGCAAGACTGGGAAACCACTGTGATTCCTCAGGGTTCGAGTCAAGGTCGTATCCAGGTTGAGGCGGGAGGAAAACGGATTCGGGTGCTGGATACCGTCGATAAGACAGAATACTACTCCTATCTCTTACATCAGTGGGCAAGGTAACATGGAAAGTGTGATTTAAGTCACTTTAGTCGCCCGCCGCCGAGTTATCTGAGAATCATGCCTCTCCCACCCAATTAACCGTTAACCCTTTCCTGTAATGCGTTTGAGGGGTTATCCCCTGCCAGTCTCACCCTTTGGGTGAAAACTAAATGAGAATGGTTCATTTCTTTTAATAATTGTGATAGTCCTGTAATATGAATGATAAAAACAGCAAAAATATGACAGAAGCGATTTTGGAGTGGAGTCGTTACAGCAATACTAGCCCCCCGCTTGTCTGGGAGAAGGGCTGAGACGCAGACTCTGCTCTTTTAAAGTTTCTACATAACATCCGACTTTTTTAACACCGAGAGGATACATAATCAGTGCTGATTGACACTCACCTAACCCCAGGTGAGACAAATTAGTTTTTTGTATCCTCTCCATTGAAGGGAAATGAGAGTGTAACGGGATTTTTACCATGACCTATTCCATCGCATCCACAGAACGTTCCGTGTCCCAGCCGACACCGCGTCAGCGTTCTACTGGTGGCAAACCACCCAACTCGCCAACATCGAATGTTCATTCCTTAGCGGTGCTTTGGGCGAGGAAATACTATACGGCTGTTACCAACCAAGACCAAGATGAGTCAGTATCCAGTTTAGCGGCGGCGGATCTCAAAGAAATTGCCTCACTCGAAGGCAGACAAAGCACGGCAGAGAAAATGATGCAAAAGCTCAACTTTGCCAGCGCCCAAGCTTGGTCATTGACCGAAACGTTGCTATCGGAGGAAATTCGGCGTCATGGTATTAATCCTGAATTAGTCAATCCCTTAGAAATTGCCGCTGATACCCGTTCTCTGTTTCAAAAGACGGCGAATGCTTATGCACAACGCGCAACACCCCGACGTTTATCGGTGATTGTCGGCAAAGACTTTGGTCAAGTGCGCCAAAAATATACCAGTGTTGACCGCCGTGCGATCGGGTTTGTCAGTATGCAGTTCCACTATACGGGTCAAAAATTACTCGAGTGGCTCTCACCAGCAGAACAAAAACTGTGGCTTCCCTATTTAAAGGTCATGGATGACCACATG
>CAZNNK010000207.1:0-8960 GCA_964574085.1 uncultured Coleofasciculus sp. | reverse complement strand
ATATCCCCTAACCCCAGCTTGTTTTGGTATGTTCCCCCCACGCAAGCCCAGTCAGCCGATTTTCTGCTTTTAAACGAGGACGGCGATGAAGTATATTACACCAGGATACCTCTACAGCAAAGTCCCAGTATCGTAGAACTGAAGCTTCCCAATCACATCTCTTTGGCAACGGAAAAACGGTATCTTTGGACCTTTGCCTTAGTCTGTAACACGGATGATCGCAGTAAGGATCATTTTGTTCGAGGGTTGATTCAGCGTCAACCGATGCACAACGGGATCACCTCGCCCACAAAACTCCAATTCCTTCTTGATGCACTCGCCAATGAATCCGAATGGATCAAACCACGTCTCCAAGAGGAAGCCTCTACCTATGCCAAAGAAGCGATTTGGGCAGAAACGCTGATGATTTTAGCTCGACTCTATCAGCAATTTCCCCAGGACTCCGCGATCGCAGATGAGATGCAAGAATTATTAACATCGGTGGAGTTGAGTGAGATTCCCGTTGAGTGTTTGGTTGACTCCTGTTCGGTTAAGACTGAAGCGGCGGATGAGACGGAAGATGTTGAGGCGATGAGACAACTGAACGATTCCACTCTCTAACCCAGTAAGCTGTTCGGCATTTAAACCTTAATATCAATACCATGCCCTTAAACAAAGCGAAGGGTCAACTGTACAAAACCTGTAAGCGGTGGCTTTGGCAATGGCGCGGCGTTTGGATCGTTACCCCAACAGTTACGGGTTTGATCATTCTCCTGCGGTGGACGGGAATGCTGCAAACGTGGGAATGGGCAGCTTATGACCAATATATGCGTTGGCGTCCCTCCGAACCCTTGGATCAGCGAATTGGAATTGTGGGGATTGATGAGGAGGATGTGAAAAAAATTGGGCAACCGATTCTTCCGGATCAGATTTATGCCCAAGCTATTGCTAAACTTAAAACCCATAACCCCAAAGCCATTGGTCTGGATGTTTATCGAGATTTACCCGTACAACCGGGTCATCAGGCATTAGTCAAAGTCTTTGAAACAACCCCCAATCTGGTGGGGATTGAGAAAGTGGTGGGGGATAAGCGCCAGGATGCTGTCGCCCCGCCGCCAGCATTGAAAGCCAGAGGGCAAGTGGGCGCTAATGATGTCGTTTTTGATGCCGATACTAAAGTCCGACGCGCACTTTTACAAGTTGAAGATTCCCAGGGAAATGTTATTCCCAGTTTCGGATTATATTTAGCCCTTCTCTATCTGGATGCTCAAGGTATTAACCCTCAAGAAATACCGGGAAAACCGAATACCTGGCGGCTGGGAAAAAGCACCTTTTCTCGCTTCCAACAAAATGATGGGGGTTATGTCCGCACCGATGCGGGTGGCTATCAAATCTTATTGAATTATCGAGGCAGCAAGGAACACTTTGAAACCATCTCATTGGATGATCTCCTAGAGGATCGTATCCCTTCAGATTGGGGAGGCGATCGCGTTATTCTGATCGGTTTTGTCGGTGAGAGTTTCCAAGACTGGATTTTTACGCCCTACAGTAGCAGTTGGTTCGCTTTGCCAGAACGTATGTCTGGGGTAGAGTTACATGCTAATATTACCAGTCAAATCATTAGTGCGGCGTTAGCAGGACGCCCCCTGATTCAAACCTGGTCTCAACTGCAAGAAAATCTATGGATTTTTTTCTGGTCTACTGTAGGTGCTATTGTCACCTGGCAGGGACGGTATCGGGGGAAAAGGCGACGGGTATCGGTACAACGATTGTTAAGGCTACTTTTGGCAGGGGGTATTGTCTTAGGAAGTACCTATGGCGCGTTTGTAATTGGCTGGTGGATTCCGGTGATTCCGCCTCTGTTGGCTTTATCGGGTTCAGTGGTAGCAATTACCAGTTATCTTGCCCATCAAGTAGGTAAAATCCGCGAAACCTTTGGACGTTATCTCACCAATGAAATTGTGGCGAATGTCTTAGAAAATCCTGAAGGGGCTAAACTAGGTGGCGAACGGCGCAAGATTACGATTTTAACGTCAGATTTAAGGGGGTTTACTGCCCTGACTGAACGGTTAACGCCAGAAGAAGTGGTGAATATTCTCAACTTTTATTTTGCCACGATGACGGATGTGATTACCCAATACCAAGGAACAATTGATGAATTTCTTGGCGATGGAATTTTAGTTTTGTTTGGTGCGCCGACGCTGCGTGACGATGACGCCCAACGCGGGATCGCCTGTGCTGTGGCGATGCAGTTGGCAATGAAATCGGTCAATGAACGCATGAAGCATCTGGGTTTACCCCCATTGAATATGGGTATTGGGATTAATACCGGGGATGTTGTCGTCGGAAATATTGGTTCACCGAAACGAACCAAATATGGAGTAGTGGGTAGTCAGGTTAATTTAACCTATCGCATCGAATCCTATACGACAGACAGCCAAATTCTTATCTCTCAGTCTACTCTAAATGCGGCGAAATCAGAGGTAAGAATTGATAGCAAAATGCGGGTTCAACCCAAAGGATTGCCCGAACCTATTCCCTTGTATCAAGTGGGAGGAATTGGCAAACCTTACTATTTGTTTTTGGCTAAACCTGACGAGCAATTTCTGCCTTTGGTTGACCCGATCCGTTTACATTACACCTTCTTGGAGGATAAGCATGTCAGTGATCTATTTTTTCGCGGAAGTTTAGTCAAGCTTTCTGCCAAAGGTGGCGAGATTCGCTCAGAACAGGTTATGGCGCCTTTGACGAATATCAAGATAAATTTTTTGGTTGATGATCGGTTAATTTCGGTCAGTGATGATATCTATGCCAAAGTGTTAAATAAACCCAGTGATGCTCAGTCGTTTTATATTCATTTTACCTTTTTACCGCCGACTATAGAAACGATGTTATCTAATCGCTATAAGTTACTGCGCCAACTTCAAAACAAAAGTTAATAATATACATAGTAATCACTCATTAAAAAGTTACACATTTTAAACAATAGCTTGATAAATCCTTCATACTTTTCCGGTCAACTGTTTAAAGTTAGTAAAGTTTAACGCAATATCTTGTCAAGTCTGTCAGAGATATTCTAAGCTATTTAGTAATAAAGCTCGAATTAATAGTTGTATTCATTAAATACAGCTGTATTTACTCATCAAAGCTTTGCCTTTTCTAATCCTGACTATTAGTCCAAATTCATTAGAGAATCGTGATGATTAAGCTCTGGGAATAGGAATAATTGTAACGTGACCGATAGCATCAGTCTGGCAACCAGTAATCCGAATAGTTTTGGAGTCAAATGTCAGAGTATGATTTCACAATTACCGCGCCTAAGTTAATCCTTTCGATTATCCGTATAATACCGACACTCATCATCAGTCAAATGCTGTTAGCTTCCTTTAACCCAACCCAGAAAAACGTTCTAGTTATCACTCATTCAAAACATGCCAAACTTGGGCGTATTGAACCCATGCTCAGGCAGAAAGGCTATAGACTTGATATTCGCTGCCCACGTTTTCAAGAAAACCTACCCGCAACCTTAGACAGTCATGAAGCCGTAATCATCCTCGGTGGTGTCATGAGCGCTAACGATAGTAACACTCTACCATTTATTCGTACAGAACTGGAATGGATTCCCAAAGCCCTAGATTCCCAAAAACCATTTCTGGGAATTTGCCTCGGTGCTCAGTTATTAGCTCGCGTTCTTGGGGCAACCGTAGCTCTCCATCCTGAAAAGAGAGCAGAAATCGGTTTTTTTCCGATCAAGCCAACAGAAATTGGACAAACTTATTTTAGCAACCCGTTACATGTCTATCATTGGCATTGCGAGGGATTTGAGGTTCCAAAGGATGCGGTTTTGCTGGCACAAGGTAACACCTTTCCCAATCAAGCTTTTCGCTATGGCAAAAATGCCTATGGATTGCAGTTTCATCCGGAAGCCACTCTAGAGATCATTCGTCACTGGATTACTGAAATTGGTCAAGGTTGGCTAAACCTGAATGGCGCTCAGTCTCCGCAGGAACAGATGCAAATGTACGCGCTTTATGAACACGCGATGGAAAACTGGTGCAAAGATTTTTTGGACATCTGGGTACCGGAACCCACTGGCACTCGCCAACTTGCTGCTCACCAACCCTGTCTCATACAAGCCGCTTGATATTGCTTAAAATCACATCCCCAGACTAATTCCAGAAGTCATTATACCAGTTCTCTTGTGCTTTATTCAGCTCTAAAAAATTGGTGTTCGCTTAAGAATTGGGGTAGGCTTGCCTAAGTAAAACCCTTGGGCATAATCCACACCTAACGCCTGCAATCGTTCCAGAATTGCCACATTTTCCACGTATTCAGCAATCGTCTTAATTTGCTTCGCCTTAGCCATTTGGACAATCGCCGAGATAATCGCTTCAGAGATAGGATTATGCACGACATCCCGCACAAACATGCCATCAATTTTGACAAAATCTAACGGTAATTGCTTAAGATAGGCTAAACTGGACATGCCTGTACCAAAATCATCCAAAGCAAACTGACAACCCAGGTTTTGCAAACGCTGGATAAATTGCCGGGTTCTGTCTAGATTGATTAAGGCTACCGTTTCGGTAATCTCGAAGACTAAACTACTGGGAGGAACCGGATGATTGCTCACGGCGTTTTCCAGAAAATCGAGAAAGCTGTCATCATTAACACTGGAACCGGACAGGTTAAACGCAATAATACACCCACAATAATAATCCCTTGCCCAACAACCCATACATTTACTCGGGTGATAAATACCATTGAAAAAGGATTCCAGCACCCAACGATCAATGGATGGCATTAATCCTGATTCTTCAGCACAGGGAAGAAAATAATTGGGTGGGATAATTCTACCATCTTGTCCCACCATTCGGATTAAAATTTCCTTGTGAACATGACCCTCGTCTCCCTGAAGGAGAGGGAAAATCGGTTGAAAGTATAAGCAAAACCGATCTTCTATCAGGGCAGATTGTAAGGCTTGACGACTAGCTGGTTCTTGACAGATATGTTCTCGCACATTGTTCACCTCCAAATTTCCACCTGCTGCTCTTTACCTAAATGCTACCAGAAAGGCGGTTGGAGAACAGGTAATCGGGATAACAGTTAAGTTGGAATGAGGGGTGAAATAAACTGATGTCGCAATTCTCAATCAGTTAGGGAATCGTATGTTTCCAGTTAAGGTTTTTTTGACTCACCAAAATATTTACGACTCAAGTCGAATCGCTATCGGTTTATTGTTGGGATAAGCGTTTAACGGTTGTACCCCCTAAGCGCTGATCCGCATCTTCCAGTAAAATAGGAATTGTATCAGCATGGGGACTCTGGTGTAAACATGCCTGAAGGTTGAATTTTCTGATTTGATCAGCTTTGGCACCCGGAAACCAGTGTCCCGCATTGGTTAAGAGGTTGTAACGCATTTTAGCATATTCAACCATATCATAGGCGATCGCTAAATTTCTCAGCCACAAAATTACCGGGATATTCACACCGCCAGGGGTTTCCTCGTAGCTGGGTAAGCCGATGTGCCAGGTTTTGAACCAATCTTCACCGAGTCGTGCGATCGCGGCGGCTTCTAATCGTGCCATAATCTGGGGTAATATGTCATCAACCTGATCCCATAATTCAACGGCTTTCAAATGTTCATCAAAATCACTGGGGCGAGATGCACCTAAACTCAAGGTATGCACCTGGGGATGAGACAGGCAAAACAAATCATTAAATACCATTGGACTCAAGGGTTGACAAAGTTCAACTAATCGCTGTGGCGGTTTATACAGCATTCCCCCTTTATCCGACGGACTAATAATAAAAACGCCCATATCATGACGGGCAGCGGCTTCAATTGCTGCCCAATTAAATTGATTGATATAGTACCAGTGCAGATTGACATAATCAAACTGATCGGTTTCAATAGTTTTGATAATTAAATCCGTAGCACCGTGGGTAGAAAAGCCAATAAACCGCACTTTTCCTTGAGCTTGCAACTGACGCGCCACATCCATACAGCCCCCCGGACGAATGCTATCCTGGAGCAATTGCGGCGTGTTTATGCCATGAACTCCCAGCAAATCAACATAGTCAAGGTTGAGGAATTTCAATGATTGCTCAAACTGACGCCGAAATTCTTTGGGATCTGGTTTAGGACTAATTTTTGTCTGGACAATTAATTGATCACGGGGGAATTTGGGCAAAATTTTGCCTAACTGCATTTCTGATGTGCCGTAACCCCGCGCTGTTTCAATATGATTAATACCGACTTCAATCGAGCGACGAATGGTTGCTTCTAAGTTGCGTTGATTACCTTTAGGAATTAACCAGGCGGGCATATCTTTCCACTTGAATT
Organism: uncultured Coleofasciculus sp.; assembly: GCA_964574085.1. Taxonomy (GTDB): domain Bacteria; phylum Cyanobacteriota; class Cyanobacteriia; order Cyanobacteriales; family Coleofasciculaceae; genus Coleofasciculus. Next base: position 2,635 of record CAZNNK010000207.1, on the reverse strand, counting down.
GATAGCGCATCCCGCCACAGGAGAATACTGGCATGTGTAGTTCGGTGCGTCCAAATCGTCTGTACTGCATCATAAAAATGTTGAGAAGTCAAGTCATTAACAGGGTGAATCTTAAAAATTTGTCTTCAACCTATCTTCACTTTAAGCCAAAGCCAAAATATCTGGCGATGGGAACGGTGGAAACAAGGCAAAGTCTTCGCAACGCTGTCCAATGATATGATTAGAAGGCAACTGGGTATCAGGACGTGATCACAGTTTCACCAAAGATGAACAGATAGGCTTGACTCGCGCCTTGACGTTCCCCCTCCCCTTCTTCCCAAACCATCTCTAACTCCATTTGGTATCGTAATGTTTGGCATTCCACCATGTTTTAACCCTTGTCTATAATTAAAGTAAATGTCACTGACTTCAAGGAGGTTTGTAGTAGGCACTTTAGTGCCATTATAATTAACCTGTTGTAACGGCTAAGGGATTCAGCTATTGAGAGTCACAGTGTTTGACTGAACCTTATCCCCCGACTAAGGAAGTGGGTAGAACTAACATAAACTCGATTAAGTGATGCTACTCATCTTCAATCCCTTACAGAAGACCAATAAGCAATGACTAATACATTTCCTCATGGTTACGCTTTACTGATTGGTGTAGGTGAATCCGCTTACCCGAAATGGTCACTCCCGGTGACGGTAAAGGATATGCACGCCATTCAGTCGATTCTCACTGACCCGACTCTTTGTGGGTATCTGAATGATGAACAGCATATCCGGTTATTGTATGATGCTGGGGCAACTCGTCAGGCGATAGTTGATGGATTAACCTGGCTGAAAGCACAAGCGGCGGCGGATACTGAGGCGACAATTATTATCTATTATTCCGGTCACGGCTGGCTGGATCAATCGACGGGTGAATATTATTTAATTCAACATGATATTGAAGCCGTGGATATCCCCGACTCGGCGATGTCGGCTCAAGCCTTTACGGAGGCAATACGCCAGATTTGTGCCAAACGATTGCTAGTAATTATTGATAGTTGTCATGCTCAAGGGATGGCGACAGCAAAGGATAAAATTGTACCGATTAAACTGCCCACAAATTTTGCACAGACGGCGTTACCGAAGCAGTTTATTGAGGAACTGAAACAGGGAGAAGGGCGGGTTATTTTTACGTCATCGAGAGGCACACAATCGTCTTGGATTCGTGGGGATGGGGCGATGAGTGTCTACACCTATCATTTAATCGAAGCGCTACAAGGGGCGGGAAATCAACCGGGAGATACAGTGGTGCGGGTGTCGAATTTAATGAATTATCTGGGAAAAGCGGTTCCCGAAACGGTGCAGTACGAGTATCAGCAAGAACAAATTCCTTTTTTTGATTTAGTCACCGAGGATTTTGCGGTGTCATTATTGCGGGGAGGGAAGGGTTTACCGGAGAATGGATGGGAAGCGGTAGAAGCGGATGTGGCTGAAACGATGGGGAGAGTTATCGCAGGTAGAGATGTTGCTATAGCGTCAGGAACTCAAACCGTTGATAGTTCAGGTTCAGGTAATGTAAATTTCGGGAATATTGCCCATGCAGGAGAGATTAGGATAGAGAATAGTCCGTAATTCGTAATTTGTAATTCGTAATTTGTAATTCGTAAAATCGTAGGGTGCGTTAGCGACAGCGTAACGCACCGTTTTTAGCAGCATAACGCTATATATCCCAAATACTGTTAAACATCTCTGGAACTTCACTCATCCCCCAATTAGGCGGATAAACACCTTGAGCGATAAATCGATGAATCGTTGAAAATTGCCACTCCTGCGGACTCTGGCATAATTGATGTCGCACCGGATTGTAATGGATATAATCGCAATGATTAGCCAAATCTCTATCATCCCGAATCAGATGTTCCCAAAATCGTCTTTGCCATAGATTGCGTTCTTGTCGTTTGTGTCGAGAGGGAGAAATATCAGCATAAATTTCCAATTGGTTGCCGTATCGTTTCGTCACAAAGGTTTTAATTAATCGCAGTCGAGTTGATAAATCGCCATCTCCTTCTGGTAATGTCCATAAACAATGGAAATGATCAGGTAAAAGTACAAAGGCGTTGATGGTGAAGGGATGGTTTTGACGTACATGGGTGATTGCAGTGCGGAGTGCAAGTCGTGCGATATCGCTGATTAGCCAAGGTTGACAATGATGTGTGACTTGGGTGAGAAAATAAGTACCACCAGGATGTTTGGTTCGGCGGTAGTTAGGCATGGGTATTATGGGGTGAGTTGTTTATTTTAAAATACCACCGACGGGTTTTGATGGTTGGTTCGGTGCGTTACTTTGTTAAGGTATCCGACGGGTTTTGATGGTTGATGATTGGTTCGGTGCGTTATTTTGTTAACGTATCCGATGGGTTTTGGTGGTTGATGGTTGGTTCGGTGCGTTACGCTGTCGCTAACGCACCCTACGGTTCTACGGTTCTACGAGTTCTGATGACCACGCTTGAGCAATTACAGGCAATTCTTAACCGAGTCGCTACCCATTCCTACACTGAAGCCGATATTATCGCGCTGCGGGATGCGGTGATTGTTCGTGGTGACCAGATTGTGGCGCAAGAAGGGGATCACAATATTAATATCGGTCACATTGGTCAGGCTGGGGA
>CAZNNK010000206.1:0-8964 GCA_964574085.1 uncultured Coleofasciculus sp. | reverse complement strand
ATGTTACAGAACTCAAGCAGCATGAACGGATTCTGGATACAATCCTGTGTAACTATAAATAAGCTACTTAGTGCAAAAAGGTAGAATTTCTGCCTTGCGATAGTACAGCTTTGCCGATGAAGGGGTTATAGTAAAGCTGTTGAAACGATTAGGCTGTAATGAGTTCAGACCCAAATAACACATCACCGGAACAGGAAAAGGCTCCAGAGCAAACTCCAACGGTTGACCCAAAGGATTTAGCCATGAAACCCGGTTATATTGCCGATCGCGATGCTGAGGAAACCGTAGACAATCCAGCCGTAACACCGCAAATGCCCAATGATCCCAGTGATGATCGGGGAGATTTAAGGCGCGATTAACGACACGACAACGGAATTTCCCTGATCTCAGACGTTCCATTGGAACGTCTCTACTGATTGGCTATTTTAGACGCGCTCTAACTACTGGAGTTTAGACTAAGACAAATTAACCCAGCTATAATCCGAAGCCGAGTAAGATAGAGGATAAATTAACACAAAGCACCCCAATCTACAGAGAGTGCGTAAGCTCACCTCTCACTGGTATCGACCAAGCCGCTTCATCAATTGATTAAGCTAGACACAAAATAATCGATTATACTAATCAATAATCGATTAGCATAATCGCGGAGAACGGTATGGATATCGATCACGACAGAGCGCTGCATCGAGAATATATCAATACCAGTCGTCAGGGAGAAACAGAACGACTTGACGCTGAAATGCGGCTACGTCGCCTGACGCCACAACAAGTCAAAAATCGCCAAGCCCTCCTGAATAAAGTCAGAAAATTCTGGATTGAAGGTGTTCTAGATAACTCTCTGCCAGATAAGGTATTGATAGAACTGGGTGGGGAGGAACGCGCTGATGCTGTCGTTTGTTCCCGGAATAGGGAATTAAAAATGGCAGATGCGTCGCCAAAATCTTTACCCCAGGGAACTAAACTTATTTCTATTTTTGACCAGTTAGGTGAGGGACAGGCACTGTTGATTTTGGGTGAACCGGGGTCAGGAAAAACCACCAGTTTACTGGAATTGACCCGTGATTTGCTTAACCGTGCCGAACAGGGTTTAGATTACCGCATTCCTGTAGTATTTAATCTCTCGTCTTGGGGTCTTAAGCAGCAGACGATTGCGGATTGGTTAGTGGTGGAACTCAACAGCAAGTATCAGGTTCCTAAGGCAATTGGACAGGATTTGCTAAAAAGACAGGAACTTCTGCTGCTGTTGGATGGTTTGGATGAGGTGAAGGCGGAACACCGAGATAGTTGTGTGGCGGCTTTGAATGAGTTCCATCAAACTTATGCTCCGTCCATTATCGTTTGTAGCCGCCTGAAAGCCTACTCAGTCCTCTCTAAGCGTCTTGAGTTTCAACGTGCAATCTATTTAAGGTCTCTTACTCCAGAACAAATCCGTCACTATTTAAATAGTGTTAAGACTGATTTGACTGGGTTGAGAGCCTTGATTGAAGGGGATAGGGCATTACAAGAGTTGGCAAAGTCACCGTTAATGCTCAATATTATGGTTCTAACTTATGGAGGAGTAGCTGTTGAAGATTTGCCGAAAACTGAGGTCGTGGAAGAACGGCGTAAGCAGCTATTTGATGCCTACATTGAGCGGATGTTTTATCGTCCTACTCGCGTCAAGATGGAGCCACGATATTCGCCAGCTCAATCCATAGGTTGGCTGACTTGGCTGGCTCAAAGAATGGTTCAGAATTCACAAACAGTATTTTCCATTGAGGAAATGCAGCCTACCTGGTTGCCGACTACAGGTAAACGAATAGTTTATCGGATGGTAATTTTATTAATTAATGGGCTGATATTTGGGCTAATTAGTTGGCTGATTTTTGGGGATTTATTCGGGTGGGATGATGGGCTGATTATTGGGCTGATTATTGGGCTGGTTTTGGGGATAATATCTATATGGGGAAAGGCAGAGATAAAACTAGTTGACTCCCTAAACTGGTCTTGGAGAATAGCTATTAAATTGCTGATATTTGGATTGACATTTGGGCTGATACTTGGGCTGATAATTGGGCTAATCATTGAGAAAATTTCGCTAAATATTTGGCTGACAATTTGGGGAGTTAGAGGGCTTGTTGGTGGAATTTGTTTGGGGCTGAGTAAAGGTCTGGATATTGAAGGTAAACGCTCATTGATAGCCACAAAAGCACTTCCTAATCAGGGAATTTATAGGACGGCAATTAGTGCTGTGATGATTAGCGTTAACAATGGTTTGGTGTTACTGTTTTTTGCGCTGTTTTGTGGACTTGTTGAGCTAAATGAGCTGAGTATGCTGAGATCTGGGCTGATTTTGGAGCTAATTAGTGAGCTGGAAGATTGGCTGATTTTGGGGCTGATTGGTGGGCTGATTGGTGGGCTGATTTCGCTGATTTTGGGAGATGGTAAAGCCTGCATCCAACATTTAACCTTGCGCCTCATTCTTTATCGTGACGGTTACATCCCCTGGAATTATGCCCGTTTTCTTGACTATGCCACCGACCGCATTTTCCTGCAAAAAGTTGGCGGTGGTTATATTTTCATCCATCGCCTGCTGCTGAAACACTTTGCCCAGATGGAATGTGATCGCTCTCGTTAAACACATACTTTGAAACACTACACACCCACAGCAGAAAGCTTTCTGGCGGATGAATAGAAAGGTGCGATCAGTCCTCTACCGACTTAGCACTTAATCTTCACGCAATCTTTAAGAAAGGTTACCGACAATAGGGAGACTCAATCGGAACAAATGCTAAACCGTAATGTCGGTTACTACAGGGTACAACCTGTACTAATAATCCTGGCGGATTCCAGCGATTACCATTCGGTTCAAACTTAATGGTTCCGGTTGCTCCTTCAGCACTAAAGTTAGAAGCCATTAATGTTTCTTTCATGCCTATGCGTGTAGGTTTATCTTGCATGGCTAAAGCTTGCCTGTGGGCACGAGCCGCATCATAGGTGAGAGCCGTTCTCGCACTAACCTCTCCTCCCCACAAGTCACGAGCGTTTTGAATGAATTCTTGATTGGGACTACTCAAGCCCAGCCAAGGCGAAAATAAAACGAACTTGTCAAAGGGTTTTAAATCGGCAATGGCGAGACTCTTCGGACCGTAGAGAGACCAGCTTCCTACTATCCAATTATCACCATTATTAACCTTGACCAAATCAATGGCATGGAAAAGAGAATCCGTCACTTGACCATCTGGAAGTAAAACCAAGGCTGTTTCCCCAGCTTGTTGGTTGACTTCAGTAATAGCTTTTTCGACATTGAAATTCTTCTTCGACAAATTAAACTCTTTTACGTTAACAACCGTTCCGCCCTTTTCTTTGAACCGAGTTTCAAACTCCTGTCGCAGCGAGCTGGTGAAGGGGCTATTGGGATTGTAAAAGACAACCGCTTGTTTTTGACCCGCTTCGTTACGTAGGTAATCGGCTAAATACTTTGCCTCCACTCGATTACTATGAACAGTCCGAAAAAAAACATCTTTCGGCTCTTCTGTCAGTTCTTCAGTAGTCGTACCCGGAGATATCACGACCAATTTGTTTTCTTGGTAAACATCAATCGCGGCTACCGTTGACTCGCTAGTGTAGTGTCCGACAACACCCAGAATCTCTTGCTGTTTCACCAGTGCCTCTGCCCTTTGCTTGGCGGCTTCTGTATCATTACTATCATCAGTTATGACAACTCTCAGACCTATCTGATTCTTAATCGCTTGCTTGGGCAGAAACTTATAGCCGGGAAAGTTCTCAACGAGTTTTTCCTTACCCTCAAAGAGACCCAAATTGACTTCCGTTTGTAATTGGGCAACGCCCCTCAAAATTTCTTGAGCTAATTCTGAATCGGTTACGGATGTAGATTCATTCTGCCTTTGAATCACGGGAACGACAGCAGCAATGGTGTAGAATTTTGCGCCTTGGGCTTGCAGCAGCGCATTGTTTAAGTAAATTAATGTTTCCGGGTCTCTGTTCTCTTTCTGCCATGATTTCTCAAGCAACTCAATCGCTTCTGTATACTTCGATTCCGCTAATAATTTGACCCCCCTTTCCTTTAACCGTGGGGGTAAACGTTGCAGCAGAATTTCTTCTCCACAACTTATCGAGTCCCCCTGATGGGGAGGACAAGTTTTCCCCGGTTCTATGGCAAGTTTATCAAAGCTCATCAGTGTAGATAAAACGACGGCTAATCCCAAGCCAAATCTTAAACCAAGCCTTTGCCACTTATTCCTTGGTGGAGTCCAGGTAAAAGAAGCGGCAGTTGGATGTTGATACATCACAGGTAACCAGGTCGCGTAAGGCAGTCGATCCTCTATCGATTCCAGTCTTTTTCTGGCGATACTAACTGCATTCTGGAGGGAGACACCCTGGGAAAAGTTCTCGATAAACAAGGTCAGGAATTTATGGGCGACTTCATCGGGTACGGGTTCTCTCATCACAATGACTTGGGGAATCTTTAAATCCGCTAACACCTTGGCTAACCCTAATCCGTCACAGCTATTAAAAATAGCTAAACTCAAACGTTTTTTTATAGCAGTTGAGAGGGCATTTTGCAATTCATCAACGGTCAGACTTTCCGTTTCATTCAGATAAAGTCTACCTGTACTACCATCCCCTTCGGTATAACTATGACCCGCAAAGAAGAAGATATCCCACCCTTGTTCATCGTGAAGCCTATTTTCTAACTGATCTCGTGTCGGTTCCTGAAGCAAGCAGGACTCTATTCCCGGTATTTTCTGTAAAATTTGTTGGTCAAAGATGATATCGATTCCATCATCTTTGCCGAAAATAGCTAATAGTCTGATTTGGTTTTTTAGTTGTTTTTGTCGAATTGCCTGATACTCAAACGTACTTAAGATAATTTCAACCGAACCGTGACGTTCCCAAAAATCCCAGAGATGCCAAGGTAATTGCTGAAGCTGAGGGTTGTCAGTCTGAATCAAGACTCGAATGTCATTGTCTTTATAGTTATTTAACTGAACGGCTAAATTCTCCCGGATGCGATGAAATTCATTGGATGTCGCGTTGAGCCATTGGTTGATCTTCTCTTTCAACTGATCCGCGACTTGTTGACAGTCCTCTCTAGAGGTATTGTAATCAGGGAGTTCTTCTAAGCGGGGACTGCGGTAAATTTCCTCAAGTTGGCGATAATTGGTCTGCCAATGTTGATAGAGTTGGGTAATCTCAGGGTTAGCCGGTAAACGTCCGCTAATTCTCCCTTGGTAAGAGTAACCTTTCTCCCCCCATTCCAGGATGACTCGAATTCCCCTGTCAACATCACCATCAAGGGTTAAACATACCACTCGACTCATTACCGACTCCTTTCACTCTCAACGCCGTTAGACCGCAAAGTTTTCGGTGAAGCTGGCTTCTGCCAACGATAATTTTAGCGTAAACTGTTCTTTGAGTTTACCGCGAAATCGTTTGGTGAGTATAGTCGAATTGATCCTGGCTGAACGTTCGGAAAACACTTGTCCGGCTTCATCAATTATGCTCAAGGTTAGACCCAGGGGGAGAGTTTCGCGATCGCGGGGATGAATTTGCACTTCGATATCCATTTTTTCTTCGACGGCTTCGGTTAAATTGACAACTAAGTCTAGGGCGTAATCCGTCTGGTTTGTGCCTAAGTTTATGGGTTTAATTCCTGTCACTCTCGGCTTCCTCATCCCCAATCGACTTGGCAAACTCTCTGAGTCTCTTCCTTGCCTATTTTTATGGGTGACTTGACTTAGGTTTGGCATAAAACGCCATGCGGGTTGCGGTGCTGAAGGTTTAAACGCTTCGGTAAAATTTTGCCAACCTTTTTCAAAAATATTCTCAAACCACTGGCTCAAGTTGATTAGTGTCGTCAGAGTTTCTATTTGGTCTAAGAAATCTTCCAGAGAACCTAACTGAATCAACGGTAACTCTGATGTTTTAACTGTTTTGACAAATCCCAGTAATGTTCCTTCTGTGAGGGATTCGTTGAACTGCACAACTAAATAGCCAATCGGGTTTTTCCTAACCCCAGAAGGAATCTTAACCACCTGGGACTCTGAGCCTACCGGAAGGCACTTTAGCGTCCCTAGCTTTTTGAGTGATAAATCGGCAACGTCTGGAGGATTTGATTTCACTAAATTTCGGCTATTTATTTCTTGTAAATCTGTCTCAATTCCCATACATTGACAGTAAAAATTTACAGCATGTACAGTTAAAGTATTGAGATAAATTTGTTCCGCTTTTTCGGGATTAGACTGCTGTTTCGCCAACTGGTTCGCTAGACGATGTACGGATTGAGTTAACGCTACACTGAATGTTGATTTTGGCACGATTTCATTCATGATTACTGTCTTTGACGAATCTAATTAATACAAATATTCTCGCAAATGGGAAGAAAACCGACTCAAACAGCGGTCGTAGAATCGACTGAGAGTTGACAGTGGGATTTTTAAATGCTCGGATAATTCTCGCCATGAATATCCTTCAATTCTCTTCCTCACTAAATATTGAAAATTCACCTCTGTATGATTCGAGATGTGTGTGGTTTGAAAAAGATCGTCTGGATCTTCTTTGATCCAGAAGATAATCTCCGAGGATAAAAGAGGATTTAATTCTGATTCTACAAGCTGTTCTAGGTCTTCAGTCCACAGTCTTTTATTGGAACAACAGATTGGTTTAACAAAGGAGCTGAATATCTCATTAATCGCGTCAACAAATCGTCTTTTCATAATAAAATTAACCCATGCCAGTACTTCTCCTCGATTCGGCTCATAACCATCAATATTTTGACAGATATAAAGAAACGTGCGATTGCAGGCAGAACTATAAATGTCCTCATACAACCCAGGAAATTGACCCGAATAGGGACGACAAAGTTGACCGGAACGCTGAATAGCATTGACTAAGCGGGTTAGCGCTATTTGCCGCATCTTTGTATTGGCAGGATGCTGCTGTGCTTTGATGGCTAGCTGCCTGAGTTCTTCATTGAGTTGCTGATTACTCACCATAATATCAAGACACTCGAATTCCTTTAACTCGGGTTGATCAAATCATCTGCTTTGATCTAGTAGTCGGGTCAAGGGTGAGACGATTATGCCAAACTCCAGTTTTTGTTACAAAGCTTAACACTATTCCCGATTTACTCCCCATTGTCTCACCCTTGTGCAGAAAAAAGCGGCTTCTGGGACGAATAGAAAAATACAAGCGCGAAATTCAATCTTGACTATGAAAGCGAATTATCAGAGGTTGGCGTTAATTGGTGGTCCAGTTCTAGCAACGATTGTGTTTGTCTGGCTGCGGCTGGTGAATCAATCCCCGGATGAATGCTGGACTGCAGCCGTAACCGTACTCTGTGCCGTCTGGTGGTGCTTCGAGCCAATCCCGATTCCGGCTACGTCGCTAATCCCGTTTGCGGTGTTTCCCGGCGCTGGTGTGCTGAGCGACAAACAGGTAGCCACTGCCTATGGTCATCACCTGATCATGTTACTACTCGGCGGATTTATGCTTTCGACGGCGATTGAGAAAAGCGGAGTCCATCGTCGTCTAGCTATTGGGATGGTGCGTCTCGTGGGCAGGGATGGGGGCAAAACTCTCGTGCTAGGATTCATGCTGGCTTCAGCCCTACTGAGTATGTGGGTATCGAACACCGCCACAACACTGATGCTGCTACCAATAGCCGTAGCGGTACTAGAGCAGTGTGCCAATCGACGGCTGGAAGTGCCGTTACTCCTGGGAATCGCCTATGGAGCGAGTGTTGGCGGGATTGGTACTCCTATCGGTACGCCGCCTAATGTCATTTTTCTTGCCCAGTACGAAGAAATTACCGGCAAGGTTTTCAGTTTTCTAGACTGGATGAAATTGGGTGTACCTGTCGTCGTGTTAATGGTGCCTTTAACTTGGCTGTGGCTGACGCGGCATTTGCGGGGTAAATCAACGCTGGAACTCCCCACACTCAATCCTTGGAGCGCTGCCGAAAAACGGGTACTGATTATCTTTGTGATCACGGCTCTAGCCTGGAGTACGCGCATTGAACCCTTTGGTGGCTGGAGTCGGCTGTTGGGTACGCCAGAAGTGGGGGACAGTACGGTGGCACTGTTCATGGTTGTGGTGATGTTCATCCTACCTGATGGTCAAGGGGGTAAACTACTCGACTGGGAAACAGCAGAGCGCATACCCTGGGGTTTACTCATTCTCTTTAGCGGCGGGATTGCCATTGCCAATGCCTTCTCGGCTTCAGGTTTAAGCGAGTCTTTGGGACAATTGCTATCGAATCTGTCAGTTTTGCCGATGCTGTTAACACTGGCACTGATTTGCCTGGTTGTCACCTTTCTGACTGAAGTCACTAGCAATACAGCAACAACCACCCTGCTGATGCCAATTTTGGGTGCAGCGGCATTGGCTGCCAAATTAGAGCCAACCCTGCTGATGATTCCTGCCACGATTAGCGCTAGTTGTGCTTTTATGCTGCCAGTTGCTACAGCTCCCAATGCGATTGTCTACAGTACAGGAAAGTTCCCTATCAGTCGCATGGTACGTGAGGGTTTGGTGTTGAATTTTTTCGGCACATTGGTGATTACTCTGCTCTGTTATTCCCTGCTTGAGATCAATTAATCAGTTACAAGGAAATGTAGCGTCTCAGTGACTCAGAATAACTTGAAAGACAAAATTTTAAGCAGGTCAAATCGGATTATGTTTAATTCTCGACAACTTCACCGAATCGCCATTGTAATCATGGCAGTTTTCGTGACGATTCTAATTCCCATCACCCATTCAACTGCATCAGACATTCCCTTCTACTGGGATTCCATCAATGTAGAAATGGATGTTCAACCCAATGGTGATATGTGGGTGACAGAAACACAGCATTATGTCTTTACCGATGATTACACCAACGAACGATATCGCTACATTCCTCTGAACAAGGTGGATGAAATTACCGATGTTACAGTTACAGAAAACGGGCAACCTTTAGCG
>CAZNNK010000205.1:0-8965 GCA_964574085.1 uncultured Coleofasciculus sp. | reverse complement strand
GAACCGCAATCTTAAAAAACCTACCCTTGTGAGGATGGGGGAGATGGGGGAGATGGGGAAGATGGGGGAGATGGGGGAGAATTTCCCTAATCCCAGATATCCTAAAGAAGATTGTAAGAAGATTGTGATCGAGAAGAGTTATGGCACGTTTAGCCCTGCTGAGTGTATCTGATAAAACTGGACTGGTTGAGTTTGCCCGCCAGTTAGTGACAGAATTTGACTTTGCCTTAATGAGTAGTGGGGGAACCGCGAAAGCCCTGCAAGCGGCGGATTTACCCGTAACTAAAGTATCAGATTATACAGAATTTCCCGAAATTTTAGGCGGTAGAGTAAAAACCCTGCATCCCCGGATTCATGGCGGTATTCTGGGACGGCGCGATGTGGCGGAGGATGTGGAACAAATGGCAGCCCATGAGATTCTACCGATTGATTTGGTCGTGGTGAATCTGTATCCCTTTGAGGAAACGATCGCCAAACCGGATGTAACGTTATCAGAGGCGATCGAAAATATCGATATTGGTGGACCTGCCATGTTACGGGCGTCAGCGAAGAATTACGCCCATCTCACAGTTTTATGTAATCCCAATCAGTATGATACCTATCTCGAACAACTACGCCAGCATGAAAATCAACCGTCTCTAGAATTCCGCCAAGCCTGTGCAATACAGGCATTTTCTCATACAGGTGACTATGATCGCGCGATCGTTTCCTACCTAGGCAAAACCCAGGAACCCCGCAGTGAAGCCCCGGAAACACCATCCCTTCCCCAAGATTTTGTCCTCTCTGGAAAGCAACTGCAATCCCTACGCTACGGGGAAAATCCCCATCAATCGGCAACCTGGTATCAAACCGGAACCACTCCCGCAGGCTGGGCAGCCGCAACTAAACTGCAAGGAAAAGAACTCAGTTACAATAACCTAGTGGATTTAGAAGCTGCACGGCGGATTATTACTGAATTTACGGATTTACCTGCTGCCGCCGTCCTCAAGCATACCAATCCCTGTGGTGTGGCGTTGGGAGGTACGCTGTTTGAAGCTTACGAAAAAGCCTTACATGCTGACCCCGTTTCTGCCTTTGGCGGTATTGTCGCCTTGAACCATCCGATTGACATGTCTACAGCCGGGGCGTTAACCCAAACCTTCTTAGAATGTGTCGTTGCACCGGAGTGTGAACCTGATGCCAAAGAAATTCTGGCAAAAAAATCGAAGTTAAGAGTTTTACTGCTACCTGAGTTACAAAATGGTCCCAAGCAAACTGTAAAAGTTATTGCTGGCGGGTTGTTGGTGCAAGCCTCGGATGATACCGTTGATCGCCCCGACGACTGGCAAGTTGTTACTGAAAAGCAACCGACGACGGATCAATTAGAGGAATTATTATTTGCCTGGACGGTGTGCAAACATGTTAAATCCAATGCCATTGTTGTCACCCGCGATCGCACGACATTAGGAATTGGCGCGGGTCAAATGAATCGCGTGGGTGCAGTGAAAATTGCCTTAGAACAAGCTGGGGAAAAAGCCAAAGGGGGTATTCTTGCCAGTGATGGATTCTTCCCCTTTGATGACTCCGTAAGGACGGCGGCGGCTGCTGGCATAGAAGCGATCGTACAACCAGGCGGAAGTTTACGCGATCAGGACTCGATTCAGGCGGCGAATGAGTTGGGTTTAGTGATGGTGCTTACAGGTAGGCGTCATTTTTTGCATTAATTAGGTGGTGGGAAGAGGCAAGAGGCAACAGGCAACAGGCAACAGGCAACAGTTTTAAGCCCCTGTTGAGGTGAACTTCGGCGCTTAGGTCGGCTTGCCATCCCAGGATTAGGGCGGGTTTTATTCAGTGACCTGGCTGGCTATAGCTCCTAAACCCGCCCCTACAATTGGCTCTAATACCAAGTTGCATTCAGACAGAGGTAGCACATTCATTTTCTCCGCGTCCCCGTGTCTCCGTATCTCCGCGTCTGTCCTAACTACTATCTTTGAATGCAACTGCGTATAAACCCGTCTCGACAATGTTAATCGGGGATATCCAATAATTCCGACACCGTGACAAATTGATAACCACGCTGTTTGAGTTGAGTAATCAACTTCGGTAAAGCTTGCACTGTTTTTGAGCGATCGCCACCACCATCGTGGAGTAAAATAATACCACCCGGTTGCGCGTCTTCAAGGGCGTTATCGATTAATTTTGGCACAGTTATCCGATGACTTTGCCAATCTTTTGTATCGGCTGACCACATGATCACGGCATATTTTTTTTGTTGAGCATAGCTTACTAAGCCGTTATTTAAAATGCCAGCAGGCGGTCTGAATAATGCCGTTTTGACGCCAGTGAGTTGATGAATTAAAGTGGCAGTTGTTTCCAGTTCATGCGCCGCCGCCGATGGACTGTGCTGATGATAGTGATGATTCCACGTATGGTTACCAATAGCGTGACCTTCAGCCACAATTTGTTTCATAAGCTGGGGATGAGTCTTAACTGTCTTACCGACCACAAAAAAAGTGGCTTTGACATTTTCTCGTTTGAGAATGTCTAAAACTTGGGGGGTTGTTTGCGATGAAGGTCCATCATCAAACGTGAGGGCAATCACTTTAGCGTTATCCTTAAGGACACGAGAATGAATGGTTTTGCCTTGAAATTCTACTGGCACAGAAAAGGTTAAGCGTTTGGCTTCTTCCTCTGCCAAGTGAGCCAACATTTTTTCATAGATATCTTGTTCCTCTCCAAGTAAGCCCTTGATTTGCAAACTCTGGGATTTTGATCGTTCTTGTTGGTTCAGATTGGGACTAGGGATCGCTAGTTTTGGGTTAACTGAACGAGCAACGGATACACTCAAACTTGCAATAAAACCAAGTGTGGCAGCGGTTAAACTAATGAATAATTTGTACTGCCAAACTAACTGACAAGGGTTTGCCACCTTCAATCTCCTTCACTCCTCTAAATACACAGGCGGCATGTTATGGTTGTTTAACGGATCAGCAGTTTTTATAGCAGAAGGCAGAAGGCAGGAGGCAGAAGGCAGAAAGCAGAAGGTTGATTATTGATACTTCGCCGTTTCAGCCGTTCACTATGTCCTCACCTTAATGGCAATCGCTATAATCATTCTTATTGCAGAATAATCAAAGCGGCGGGTTAACCTACCGCCAGACATAAACGCCTTAGCGTAGATCAACCCGCTTCATGAATTCTGATGCTAAACCCTGCGTCTCAATCGCTAAACGCAACCATTCCTAGGGATATTCAGTTCGCTGTAGGGCAACTGGATACCGAAATCCGCCTTCGTGTTAATGATTCTTTTGTTAGTTACAGCACCAATGGCAGTATATCCGGGATAAAGGATTAGTTTTTTGTTTCATCCCCCGATTGAAATACGGGGGCTTTCACCTTCGCTATCCTGTAACGATAATGCTTTTTGATGGTATAGACTGATAATCTTATCAGTAACTTCAGGAATTGTTAATCCATCCGTATTAATTTCGATCGCATCAGCAGCTTGACGCAGGGGGGCTAAGGTGCGAGTGCTGTCACGCTGATCTCGTAATTGAATATCCGCCTCTAGCTGTTCTAAACTGACAGTACCTTGGTCTTCGTCTTGGAGATCTTGTAGGCGTCGGCGTGCCCGTTCTTGAACCGAGGCGGTGAGAAAAATTTTCAGTTCAGCATCGGGGAAAACATGAGTCCCGATATCTCGCCCTTCAGCGACAACACCACCTTTAGACGCCCAGCGCTGCTGTTGTTTGACTAATTCGTGACGTACAACGGGGATCGCCGCGATCGCAGAAACATTGGCGGTGACATCTAATGAGCGAATCGCCTGGGTGACTTCTTTGCCATCAATCCACACCCTCAAACTTTGGGGTTGGGAACCACTACTGATCAGGGAAATTTGACATTGACTCACCAATTCCGCGATCGCAGGTTCATCAGTAAAATCAATTCCGGCTTGCAGCACTCGCCACGTCACTGCCCGATACATGGCTCCCGTATCCAGATACATTAAGCCTAATTGCTGCGCCACTAACCGAGTTACCGTGGATTTCCCCGCTCCCGCTGGTCCGTCAATGGCAATGATCGGTTGGCGATTTCGCAGCCGGATATTATCAATTAAACGAGTTGAACCCAAACGAGCCGCGATCGCGAGTAATCCTTGGTCTTCTACTTGCTCTAAGGGGGTCAAGGTCGTGGGATGAACTAATTCGATGTACTCGACTTGAATCTCCCTAATTAAGCTGAGTTCTGAGGTAACAGCAGCAATTAAGGCGGTGCGATCGCGCTCCCCAGCTTGGAACACATTTTGGGCATTTTGTAAACCCTTATAGAGAATCGGAGCTTGCGATTTTTGTTCAGGCGTCAAATACTGATTACGAGAACTATAGGCAAGTCCCGACGGCTCACGGGCGATCGGACAAGAGACGATAGTGACAGGCAAATTTAGATCCGCAACCAAGCGGCGAATAATCGCCAATTGTTGAGCATCCTTTTGACCAAAATAAGCGCGATCGGGTTGAACGAGATTTAATAACTTCGTGACTACAGTCGCCACTCCCTGAAAGTGACCCGGACGAGAGTGACCACATAATATAGAAGTCATGGCTGGTGGGGGTTGGATTTGAGTGAACTCCGTCGGGATGTCTGAATCCGATGGGTCATCGCCATACAACTCTACTGCTGTGGGCGCAAAAATCACATCAACTCCCGCTTGTTCACAAAAGCCTTGATCCTCCTCCAACTGACGTGGGTATTGCTGCAAATCTTCCCCAGGTCCAAACTGGAGCGGATTGACAAAAATGCTGACAACGACAATAGCATTTTCGCGTCTTGCCCGCTCGATTAAGCTCAAGTGGCCAGGGTGTAACGCCCCCATTGTCGGCACTAAACCGACGGTTTTTTGGGTTCGATGACGTTCTAAGTGGCAGCGCAATCCCGCGATTGTCGTAAACAGACGCATGAGAGTTTAGAGGTTGGATCTTAGATCGATGTTAGCAATTTTGTCATTGGTCTTATCCCTAGGAGTTATCTAAAACCTCAATCCGTACAGGTGCCACACCTGTCCTAATCAATCCTAGGACTCTGGCGGCGGCAGCGGAAAGGTCAATGACTCGCCCTCTGACAAAGGGTCCTCGGTCATTAATCCGCACGATAACGGAGCGACCATTATTTAAGTTGGTGACTCGCACGTTCGTACCAAAGGGTAAGCTGCGATGAGCGGCGGTTAGGGCATTTTGATTAAATCGCTCACCACTGGCGCTGCGGTTTCCGTGAAAGCCAGGACCATACCAGGAGGCAATACCCTTAACCTGAAAGCGTACTGGACCAAGGGCGACTTGGGCAATTGTCTGGGCTTTGGGTTTCCCCTCAATTTGGCGTAGGGGGGGAGCATTACCCATTAAGCGTCGCAGTCGGTTCGTGGCTTGTCGGGCATCTTCGGTTAGGTTCTGGGTGGTATCGGGCAGAATAGTGTTTTCGTTAACTTGCACTAACTCCTGGTCGTTTACCTGGATGCTGTAGCAGTTACACGCTTGATTCCAACGCACGGCGATCGCGTCTGCATCAATATTATCCCGATGCAGTTGATTGAGTTGAGCCGCAACCGCTGTCGCCCGCCCTACGGCATCATCTGGATTGCCATTACTGGTCGAGGTGACACTGGGCGAAGCGGTATTATCCAGTGGGTCTCCCTCTGAGGATTGATAGTCAGATACCGTTTTGGATGAAGAATACTCCGGTTCAGCATCATTTGCCAGAGCCACTTCTCCCACTTTGGTGTCATGGTTGGCGGTTACAGGAGACCCTAAGAACGTCAGGACAGGGATGTCGCGCACATAAAGAGTAGCCGCCTGACGCCCATCGAGTGAATAGGCATGAATTTTAGCAATTATTTCTTCTGCTTCCCCACCCTTGGCGGCGGGGGATTGAAATTCTCCCACTTTTACCACCTCTGGCGGCTGAGGGGTTGGTTGAGAGGAGGTCGAGGGAGTTGTTTGCCGAGAGTGTAGCGCTTGAGCGGGAGTCAAGTTGCTCTCAGAACCTTGGTCAACTGCCTGAGCTTGGTTAGCCGGATGGAATATCACTGTGCTGAGGGCTGTGGTTAAGACGGTAACAGTGAGACCACTCAAAATTCGCTGATTCATAAGCCTATATCAAAAGCCTCTAGAATTCTACGTTTAGGGTTATGGATGGTGATGCAAAAGGATTAAGAAAAATCGGCTGCAACTCATACTCATTTCGATTTCGTCCTATTTTTGTGGAACTGACACAGACTAACACGAAGTTTTGGGTTTGGGGATCAGTGATTTTTGGGAATCAGCCATAAGATTTTTAAAAGTGCGATATCATAGAATTTGCCCTAAAGCCTGATAGGACAAGGATTTCCCGCATTTACCCCTATCAGGGAATTTACGAGCTTCTTAACAAAAGTTTACAATAGAGGCAACAAACCTCGACCGTCGCGGCGAAGGTTTTCCATCAAGCTCCTCTGCTCCTCCGCGATGTCGTGCTTTTACTCTAGGCTTTGCCGGGATCAACCTGTAAAATATCCGAGGGAGGAAAACAAAGGACACCCTCGCAACTTTGGTTGGGGCGGGTTGATTCACATCAAGGTGGTAAAAAAACGATAATAGTGAAACCCGCCCCTACATTCCTCGGTGGGAACGGGTTGAGTCACATCGGGGCAGAAAAAAATGATAATAGTGAAATCCGCCCCTACATTTGGAAAAATTCTTTCATTCCTAGTGCTATCCCATGGATTATCGAGAAGCTGGTGTTGATATCGAAGCAGGTCGAGCGTTTGTACAGCAGATTAGAGGGCTAGTCCAAAGCACCCATCGACCCGAAGTTTTAGGTGGACTCGGTGGCTTTAATGGTTGTTTCCAGTTACCGATGGGATATCGCGAACCCGTTTTAGTATCGGGAACCGATGGAGTGGGGACAAAGCTGAAACTGGCTCATGAGTTAAATCGTCACGACACTGTGGGAATTGACTTAGTTGCCATGTGTGTCAACGATGTCTTGACATCTGGCGCACAACCCCTATTTTTTTTGGACTATTTAGCCACAGGAAAGCTGAATCAAGCGCAACTCACGCAGGTGGTAGCAGGTATTGCTCAGGGATGTCGTCAGGCTGGCTGCGCGTTGTTGGGAGGAGAAACCGCAGAAATGCCTGGTTTTTATCAACTGGGAGAGTATGACATTGCTGGCTTTTGTGTGGGAATGGTGGAAAAAAGCGAAATTTTAGACGGTTCTCAGGTGCAATTGGGAGATGTGGCGATTGGTTTAGCCAGTCAGGGGGTTCACAGTAATGGGTTTAGTTTAGTCCGCAAAATTGTTAGCGATTCGCTTAACCAGGAATCGCCGTTAAGTTGGGATAGCTGTCCCGATTTACTGGGAGGTCAACGTTTAGGAGACGTGTTGCTGACGCCGACTCAAATTTACGTGAAACCGATTCTGGATGCGCTACAAGCTGGGATTGAAATTCATGGAATGGCTCACATTACAGGTGGCGGTTTACCGGAGAATTTACCCCGGTGTTTAGGTCAAGGGCAATCGGTGCAGATTGAGCCGAATAGCTGGGAGATTTTACCTATTTTTCAGTGGTTGGCTGAGGCGGGTCAAGTGAGTCGAGAAGAGATGTTTAATACGTTCAATATGGGGATTGGGTTTGTGGTATTGGTGTCATCTGTTCAAGCCGAAAAAACCTGTCGTTGGTTTGAATCTCAAGGCGTCACAGCTTATCGGATTGGGGAAGTGGTTGAAGGGACGGGTGAAGTGGTTGGTCTATCTAAATGACTATTCTTCTACTGAACTAGCTTTCTTTAGACAAAATCAAATTAAGAACATTTAGCTCATGAGAATTCAAAATATAGTTTGCCGTAAACATCTTCTTTCTAATTTCTTCTAGACTGTAACTTCTAAAAACAATAAACGGAAAATCTTGGTATTTATGACCAATAGGAAGAATATCCCCAACGGGGTATAAAGTACGGATGTAGATGGTTAAAATATCTCGAAATTTAGCGTCTTCTGGCTCATCCTGCTCAGAGGTAAAATAGTCATTTAGAGCATCGCCAGCGATGAATGTAAATAATGGTAAAGCATAATACTGATCAACTTGCTGAGATTTCTGTTCAAACCACTGAGTTTTTTGGATAGGTTCTCTCAGTTTTTTAATTAACTCTATTGCGTCTTTTATCGCAAAACACAAACTTTCTGGATATGCTCGGCTGTGATTAATATCCTGCATAGTTTTCAATAATTTCGGAGTAATGTTTGATAGAATTTCAAATAATCGCATTTCATAAGTTTCCTCTAGATGTTTATCAGCAACAGGTACGACTAATAGTCCTCCACTGATGTAACCCATTTCGAGTTTACCAAGACTCAGTAATCCATCAAAGCCATTGCTTACCAACTGAGAAAACTGATTATTGAATAATTTTTTTGCCGTAAAATAATAAATATCTGTAGCTTTATAAGACGACTTTGGATCTCTGAGAACAAAATCTGCTTGACTCATAATTTGCTCTAACGTCGTATAAACTTCCTTTAAACGGCTGTCATTCCTCTTCCGGTTATGTTCTTTTTTGAGTTGCCTGATTAAGTTAGCCATCTGAGCCGTGAATGTCTCCCCTGCGGCTGATACAGACTTTCCTCCTATGGGAATCATCAGGAATTTTTGCCGACCAATTTGTCCAGACCCTGATATACGAGTCATTACGGACGCTTTCAAAACTAATAAGATGTTCAAAAGACTCAGCACACTTTCCTGTAAAGATATCTGTGGATTGTCATCATAGTAAACTGAACGGTCAGCTAAATAAAACATTAGTTCTTTGTCATCAGTATCCAGAGTTTTCTGGATTCGATTCTCTTCGTACTGACCGCGACCTCTATAAATTACCTGAATTACTTCCATCAGGTTTTGTTCAATTTCAAAGCGAGGAATCTCAACAAGAATATGCTTGGCTTTTGGAAACGA
>CAZNNK010000204.1:0-8993 GCA_964574085.1 uncultured Coleofasciculus sp. | reverse complement strand
GTTTGCTTTACAAAGCACGGGGAGAACGCCCATTAGCGTTTTGAAACGTCATGAGATCAAGTACACTTAATCCTAACTCCGGGTTTACTATCCCTTATCTCCTGCCTTCTGCCTTCTGCCTCCTGCCTTCTGCCTTCTGCCTTCTAAACTCACAATGACTACCTCTATTTCACTTCTGGAAAACTCCTCGGTTTTTTTAGGCAATATTCGCTCTCGCCTCAAAGAACGAACATTAATATTTCGCTATTTAGCCGAAATCAACTTAATTTTTGGCGCTTGGTATCTCCACTGGCGAATTACTCATTCGATTAATTACAACGCGCTGTGGCTATCCATTCCCTTACTTCTCGCCGAAATTTACTGTTACGTAGGCGGTGTCATGTTTTTACTGGGATTATGGCGACCCATCGTTCGCAAAGTCCGCTCATTGTGGCAACTTACCCCACCCTTACCCCCGGCTGAATTTCCCACCGTGGACGTGTTTATTACCTGCTACAATGAACCCCCAGAATTAGTCGAAACAACCACACGCGCTGCTTTAGCCCTCAATTATCCCCTCACCAAACTATCAGTTTACGTTCTCGATGACGGCAATTCCCCCGACTTGCGAGCCATGACCGAAAAACTCGGTTTAGAGGACTTACAATCGCCAATGTTGCAACAAGAAGCTGAACGCATTGATACCGAGCGCTCCGAGTTAGAAAATTGCCGTCATCAGCTAAAAAATCTCGCCCTAGAAATCTCCCAGACCGAGCAATTTTTAGAATCCTTTCAGCTTACCGTCAATACCGACTTTAATGCGTTATCTCAAGTTTTATCCTGGTTCGAGACATTAAGCCAACCCAGAATTCCTAACTCCGTCTGGCTAGAATGTCAAACCGTACTTGCTGAAGGATTTGATAATGCCATTTCCCACGCCCATAAAAACTTGCCCCCAGAAACGCCAATTACACTGGAAGTCTCTATTTTCACGCAATCCATAGAATTGGCAACAGTTACACTATTTTCCAACCATGTACAGCTATTTCTCTGGGTTTGCTACGGTTGTATTTCTCATCTGTCCGATTGTTTATTTCTTCACCGGGATTATTCCGGTGCAAGCTTATGGAGATGAGTTTGCCATCCACTTCATTCCCGCCTTTGTTCTGAACCGTTTGACGTTTATCGCCGCAAGTTGGGGGATTCCCGCCCGGGAACTGTGGCGTTCTGAGCAATACGCGATCGCGTTATTTCCCCTCTTTATCCAAGCGGTTTGGAGTGTCTTCACGGGACGCCCGATTAAATTTCAAGTCACGCCTAAGCAGCGTCAATCTGGAATGTATCTTCGGTTAGTTTTGCCGCAGTTAACGATAGTTATCCTCACGATTCTGGGAATACTATGGTGTCTGTATCGATTAGCAATGGGAGAGTTAGAAAATCCTGGACTTTATCTAATCAACGGGCTTTGGGCAGTTTACAGTTTATCCCTGTTATGGGTAATTATTCGAGCCGCCGTCTGGCAACCCAAAGCTAGCCGTAACTAGGTTATCAGTGATCAGTTATTGGCAGATGGGGGAATTGTAGGGGCGGGTTTAGGAACTCAAGTAACGGGAAAATCCTACATTGAATGCAAAACCCGCCCTTAAGTAGTCGGACTGTCATTAAAGTTAACGGTTGAGATTAGGCAACAAGCAACAGGCAACAGTAAGGATTTGAGGCTTCTTCACATTTCTTAGTACAGCATACAAAATTTATGTCCAGGTACTTACTTACCAAATTTTGAACCCAACCAATAACTTCGTGCCTACTACAAACCCATTGTTTTTGTAGTACGCTGGCGGCATTCTTGCACAAGAAGGGGGCGGTTTTTTTTTCATTTATTGGTGGGGAGGGCGGGTTTTGTTTTTCATTTAGTTCTGAGTAGCTGATTTTAGTTCCTAAACCCGCCCCTACAAATTGTTCCTAAACCCGCCCCTACAAATAATGTCTCTACTAATTATCAGGAATGATCACATCTGTGATTACGGGTAAATGATCCGAACCTACATAATTACCCGTTTTACTATTAAGAATTGAAAGGTCTGGGCTGACTAAACAATGATCAATCGGAATCGAAAACCCAGGGATTCCAGCCGGAAAGGTTGGTAAAAGCCCAAATCCTGCCCTGGCATTCCGCAGTCCAGAATAATGAATGGCTTTTTTATAATAAGGTGACCATAGGGTTATATTCAAATCCCCCATTAAAATAACGGGTGTTGTGAGGTGTTTGACATAACGCCCAATTCCTACTTCTAGATGTTGATTGCGCCACTTGAACCCATCTTTATCAAACATTAATGGCTGCATCGTATGACTGATAATCAGAGAGACTTTTTTACTCTCAATCGTTAAATTCGCTAAGAGATTGCCGCGATTGTGTCCGTAACGCTGAATCGAATAATTTTCAAGGGGAATATTACTATAGAGTTCCATCTCAAGTATCTTGGCGCTGATATGATAAGGGAAACTTTTAGCTAAAACCTGCAACTTCTCTGACCAGATCACATTAGCTTCCAAAAAAGCCGCGATCGCAGGTTTTTCTTGCTCAACTAAAGCAATCACCTGATCATACTGCCGATTGGACGCCAAGACATTCAGGGACAACAGTCGTAGGCTTTGACCGGAAGCAACATTCCCTTGAGGAATATACCATGGCACAATTTCTATCAGGTTAATGAACACACAAGCTAAACTGACAACTAGCCAGATTCGCTGTTGGGTTAGAGCAAAAATAATGCAGAGAAATAATCCTAAAATGAAATATTGAATCTTAAAATTAGACGTTATATCTAAAAAGACGTTCAATTGACCCAAATAACCTGTGATAGACAAAACAATGATACTAACCGTTAGTCCCCTAAAAAAATAGGCAGCCTTAGTTTTGAGTCGAGCAATTAAATGAATAGGCATAAACCGAATTGTACACCCAAATACACACCAGTAGGGGCTTGGTCTCCAAGCCCCTTGATCTCCAAGCCTCTAAAACCCGCAATTGTCTGTTCTTAAATTACGGAAGCTGAGAAATCATTGCCTGTTGATAATAATGATTCAAAATCTGTTGATAGTTAACACCCTGTTGCGCTAAATTATGCGCCCCCCATTGACTTAAACCTAATCCGTGACCATAGCCGCGACCACTGACTTGAAAACTCCCCCCCATGTTACTCACCGTAAACAGGGTGCTTTTTAGTCCCAGCGCCTTACGCATCGTATTACCACTAACCCGCTTACTCCCGCCTGTTCCCTTTACTCGCATGGTGACAATCCGCCCATGGGGAGTTGTGCGTTCTGGGGTCATCGAGGTGACACGTCCAACCCCACCAATCCGGCGTCCTAATTCACTCCCCGAAAAGGTTTGAGTCCATTGATAGACAGGCGATCCAATATCATAATCAGGAACCCCTCGCAGATAAGCTAAGGGTTTACTCCAAATATCTTCTACATTTTCTGTATGTCCACCCGACGAGGAATGGAAAACGGATAGAATGACATCACCGCCGTAGGTTAAAATCTGTCCCGCTGTAGCGTTGACAGCGGTATGAGTGCTTTCGGCTTCGGTGTCCAGTCCCTTGTAAACTTGCCACTTGACTGTATCCCCAACATCATAGACGCTATTCCCAGATTCAGCGCGTTTATAGAGGGCGTAGGTACGAGCCGCAACCGCTTGGGCTTTGAGGGCTTCTTGGGGCCAACTCGGACTCATTTCGGAACCAATGACACTGTAGAGATATTGCTCGAAGTCCACATGATTAACCACCGTTAATCGTCCCCCCTTCGCCACTAATCGAGTCCGCCCCCGATACCAGCGATCGCCTATCCAGACTAAACCATCCTCAGTGGGTTCAATCCACAGTGATCCAGAACGCCAATTCCCTAACCGAACCTGACGTCCTCCCGATTGGGCATCAAATCCATTCATCGGCGCCAGTTCTCCCACCGATTGACCTGCGCTATCACGAACAATGGCTTTCGTTGAACTTCCCACCTTGACACGACTAACACCGTCTTCAATCGCCACCCGTAATTCCGTTAAAGCTTGGGCAGGACTGACTAAAATCATCCACAATAAAAAAGAGAGCCACCAGTGACGCCCTCCAGAGCGAATCATTAACTTGAACATCTTTACCACAACAAAAGGAAAACGTCTAGATGTCATTCGGAAAAGTCTCTCAGACCAAGAGTCTCGACTGCAAAATGAACAGAAACAGAATTGCCAAACATGGCAGTTGCTAGAGTCAGCGTTGCAGACCAGGGAACACAGAACCCATACAGTAATTTTTTTCTCTGGCTAGGTTTACACCTCTGATGAGTGAGATGAACAGGTATACTTCTAGCATTTTTCCTGTCCATCGGCTAGTGCAACGCGATCCCTAGTTTATAGTCTTCTGTGGGGAAAATCTCTTTTTTCCCGTTCCCTATTGACTAGAGTCCTATTTCCTATTGTCTGTTCCCTATTTTTCGATGATGGATAAACCCAACGAGTTCATTTCAACTCCCCAGCCCCCTCTGGTTAAACCCAAGATTCTCCAGCAACTCTCGGAAGAGGTCGTGCTTTCACCCTCCTATTTAGTGTTAATGGGTATGGCGGGCATTTTATCCGCCATTGCCTTGTTGACTAATTCGATTCCCATTCTGATTGGTTCGATGATTATTGCCCCCGCCTTTCTCCCCTTATCCTTGGTCGCCTTTGCCTTAGTTGCAGGTCAACCTAGGCTAGCGCTACGGGGTTTCATAGTGGCTGTCGTCGGACTCTTCGTGGCGACAATTTCAGCCATGGCGACGGTATGGGTTTTCAATACCAGCGAAATTCTGCCTTCGCATGACAATCTTCTGAATAAACCCCTATTAGAAGAACGGGTAGAACCCGGTTGGTACAGTGTTGTGGTCGCTTTAGCGGCGGGTGTGTCTGGGACAATTGCCCTAGTGAAACAGAAAGTGGATACATTAGTGGGAACGGTGGCGGCTTTAGCATTAGTCCCCGCAGCAGCGGCGGCGGCGATCGCGTTTATGTCCCATGATCCGCTTCGGGGGGTTGGTGGCTTAGAATTGCTGACGATTAATGTTGGCTTGATTATTTTGGCAGGTATGATTACGGTGCTGATGATCGGATCTGAGCCGTCAAGTTAACGTCAGGGATTAAGATGATGCAGGCAGTTGGGGATACAATTAGCTGGGCATTGGGACTCGAAGCCCCAACGCTCAATGTGTGGCAGATGGGATTACGGGCAGCCATTATCTATGGGGCGGCACTGATCATGGTGCGGGTGATTGGCGATCGCCGCTTTATTGGCAAACATGCAGCGATGGATGTGCTGCTGGGTGTGATTCTGGGGTCTACCTTGAGTCGGGCGATTAATGGGGCTGCGCCCTATTTTCCCACATTAGGCGCGGCATTAGTATTAGTGGGAATGCATGGGTTAGTGTCAGCACTGGCATTTCATATTGAGCGTCTTGATGTGTGGGTCAAGGGTAAGCCTCGCACTTTAATTCGTGAGGGTCAAGTGAATCGCAAGGCGATGCGAAAAAGTCATATTAGTGACAGAGATTTAGAGTCATCGTTGCGTCTCAAGGGAAAAATCACTCAACCCACGCAGGTGGAAATCGCTCGTCTAGAAAGTAATGGTGAAATCAGTATCATGCCCAAACCTAAGCCACCGAGAGTGATCGAGGTGTCGGTGGAGGCGGGTGTACAAACGGTGCGAATTGAGGTGGATTGAGCGCAGGGGAGATGGGGGAGATGGGGGAGATGGGGAAGATGGGGGAGATGGGGAAGATGGGGGAGATGGGGAAGATGGGGAAGATGGGGAAGATGGGGGAGATGGGGAAGATGGGGGAGAAAATTTATAGTACTACGCACTCTAGTTAGGACATATCAAGAAAACATCAAATCGCTCAATCCCTTGTAAGGTAAGCGTTTTCCTTAACTATTGCCTATTGCCCATTGCCCATTGCCCAGCGCGTAGCGCTATACAAAGGACGAATAACAAAGCAAAACTGTAACATAAATAGGGGAGTCTGTTTCCCCAGAGAGGTTCAAAGGTCAAGTCTGTGCAAATTACGTTTTTAGGAACCAGTTCCGGAGTACCCACGCGATCGCGCAATGTGTCCAGTGTGACGTTGCGTCTCCCTCAACGGGCAGAGTTTTGGCTGTTTGACTGTGGTGAAGGCACTCAGCATCAGCTTTTACGCAGTGAACTCAAAACCAGTCAACTTCGCCGCATTTTTATCACCCATTTGCACGGGGATCATATCTTTGGCTTAATGGGGTTATTGGCTAGCTGTGGGTTAGCGGGTAATGTTGATCGGGTTGATATTTATGGTCCGCCCGGTCTTAATGAGTACTTAAAAGCTTGCAGCAAATACTCTCATACTCGTTTTTCATTCCCCACTCAGGTACACACCGTTGGTCCCGGCATTATTTACGAGGATGAGGAATATACGGTCCTCTGTGGAGCGCTCAAACATCGTGTGACTGCATTTGGATATCGTGTGGTTGAAAAAGATCGTCCGGGACGGTTTGATGTGGAAAAAGCCAAGGCATTAAAGATTCCACCCGGACCCATTTATGGTCAACTTAAACGAGGAGAAACCGTCACCCTAGACGATGGACGTAAAATTCAGGGCAAAGACTTGTGTGGAGAACCAGAAATTGGGCGTAAATTTGTTTACTGTACGGATACTGTCTATTGTGATGGAGCGGTAGACCTTGCTCAGGATGCAGATGTGTTGATTCATGAAGCCACGTTTGCTCATCAGGATTCTCAATTGGCATTTGAACGGTTACATTCCACATCAACAATGGCAGCGCAAGTGGCGTTAAGCGCTGGAGTTAAGCAGCTAATTATGACCCATTTTAGCCCGCGTTATGCACCCGGAAATGATATTGGCTTAGATGATTTACTGGCGGAAGCCCAAGCCATTTTTCCCAAAACAAAATTGGCGTATGATTTCTTCAGTTACGAAATCCCCCGGCGTCGTGTCCCAGAGTTGGTGGTAGAGGGGAGATGAGGGGTGTGTCAGATTCTGAATCGGATTCCTAGAAATGAGATTACAGAGGGTCTGAATCTGAGGCGTTATGTACTTGTAGGAGAAACTATGAATATTAGTTTAAAACCGGAACATGAAGAATTCATTAAATCTCAAGTGCTGAGTGGGAGATTTGCCAATCAGGAGGAAGTAATTGATATGGCTTTTCACTTGTTAAAAAAGCTTCAGGGTGAGTATGAACAATGGATAGAGGAAACGCGCAATAAGATTGATGTAGGGATTGCAGAACTCGATCGAGGGGAAGGATTAGATGGGGACGCTGTTGTCGCGGGGATTTTAGAAAGATTTAAACAAGCACGTCAAGAGGTAGAATGAGTCGTTATCTGATTTCACCTTCTGCGAGTCGGGATTTGAATGCTATTGCTGACTATTTCTTGACTAGGAATGTGGATGCTGGAGAGAGGTTATTTCAGGAGTTCACAAAAAAGTGTCAATACATAGCACAATTTCCTAACTTAGGGAAAAGTTACAGTTATCTGCGACCTTCATTACGAGGGTTGCCTTTAGATGGATATATTATTTTATATCGACTTGTTGAAGATGGGATTGAAATTGTGCGGGTGGTGAGTGGTCGTCAAGATTTAGAATCCTTATTTTCTGAGTCGGATGAAGAATGAGGCAAAAAGCAATCTTTATGAGCTATTAAAGCTTATAGTGTAGCACAGTCAGTACGAAAGATTCATTGTAAGTTAGGAGGGGGAATGCGAAAAGAACGAGTGCAATATACGTCGCCTTTGGATGCACTGATAGCCGTAGCAAAGCGACTTAGTTTGTATGAAAATCAGCAAAATATGAAATCTGAGGATTTTTTTGATCGCTATAGCAAAGGTCAACTTTCAGATGAGGCAGTTTTTATTGAGTGGGCGAATGATTATCGCCACTACTTAGGGTTACGCCAGGACTTAGAAAAGCAGTTGCAAAATGTTGCATAAAAGCTCTAGTAATTCATGTGAACTGAAGTACCTCACTTACTTTAAAAGCGCTAGCGCTGTAGTAACAGACATAAGGAATGCCCAAGCCGATAGGGATAACATCAGGAAACGGGAATTCATTCTATTGGTGGCTTTTATTGGCTTAAAGAAAGGTTTATTTTTGTTTATTTTTTCAGTGACTATATTTTTAAACTGATTAAGTGCTGCCTCATCTAGAAACAATCTCGTAGCAATAAAGAAAAATTTTTTTTTAGATAAATAAAGATTAAATACATCAGGAGATTCAATAAAATATTCAAACTGTTGCCACTGAATTTCTGTTGTTATATTTTCTGAGTTGACTATAATCTTTGTCTCATCTACATCAACAACTAAATAGACATGTAAGTTTTCGTCTTTTTGAAAATCAACGGATATGAGCCAATTACGTGATTTAAAAAAAACAGGTGGAGCCATTATAACTCCGAAAAAGCAGAAGATCGCAAAACAACAAAATAAAATCAGAGACATCAGAAAACCACTAATCAAGAAAGAATACAAGTAGTTTAGAGCTAAGATAGTACAAGAAATACTGATGATCCAAAGAATATATGGTTTTGAACCGTATTCACCCCGGGCTTTACTATCAGCATCCCTAGCAGCTATGTAGTCATTGAGGGTAGGTTGATACTCCAATCTCATTATTTTTTCCTGAAATGTAATTATAGTTCTTTCATTATACTATAGGTGTCTCGTCCTCGAAATAGTGCAACCCCCACTATATTGCAGCAAATATAGTGGGGGAAAAGGTTTAAGTTAAAACGTATGTAAATTGGTGATTCCCTGTTACCTTCCTTCTGGGATTTAGACTACGATGGTGATAATAGGACACGGCAATGCCGTGTCCCTACCACAGCTTAGGGATAATTGATTTAGTAGGGGCACGATACTATCGTGCCCTGATCGAGTTTCCTCCCAGTTTCCCAGGAATCATTTATCATGGGTTAGTTTAAACAC
>CAZNNK010000203.1:0-9001 GCA_964574085.1 uncultured Coleofasciculus sp. | reverse complement strand
CCTAATGGTAAGTTTTGAGAGCTAGACGTAGCCTGCTACTTTAAGTGTTGAGTTTTGAAACACCCGGCAACTAGGATGAATTTAACCTTACGCAATTCCCGTATTAAGCTACCTTTGGGGCAAGTCTTTTGGCGTGAAGTGGGTACTGGACCCACTCTTATATTTTTACATGGGTCTTGGAGCGATAGTAGTCAGTGGCTACCCCTAATTGAGTACCTGCATCAAGATTATCATTGTTTTGCCCTTGACTTATTGGGATTTGGTGACTCAGAAAGCCCGAAACTGCACTACTCGATTCAGGTTGAGGTTGAGTGTTTGTTCAACTTCATCGAGGCGCTACGCCTTCCCCAAGTCTATCTGGTTGGTCATTCCTTAGGGGCTTGGATTGCCGCTAGTTATGCCTTGCGTCACCCTGAACAGGTTCAGGGACTGGTATTATTATCACCCGAAGGCATTCGAGGAGATGGAAACTGGAAAAATTGGCAGTGGCTGAGGTGGTTAGTTGGGCGTCCCCCCCTTGCCTATACTATCCTGCGATCGCTCTTACCTCTAGCGCGGATGTTTGGGCGTCACAAAGAGATTGAGAGAGCGTTAAAACAGCGACAACAATTGCTGCAATCCCCGACAGCTTGCCAATTGTTGTTCCGGCGACGGCGCATGGAAATTCAAGCCGAATTATTACACGAACATTTACCCGACTTAGACATCCCTACGCTGATTCTCCAAGGAAGACAAGACTCCCTTGAGGTGATTAACCACGCTCAAACTTATGCTAATCATAGTCCCAATACTAAATTACAGATGATTGACCAAGCCGGAAATGACATAGCGGAAACCGTACCGGGAATTGTCGCTCAGCATATTGATTATTTTGTTAAATATAAGTAGAAGGGTAGGAGAGTAGGAGGGTAATGCTCCCTTCCCAATAACCATGGGTATGATAGACGCACTTGCCCAGCCGGACATGGTGTCATTCATCATACCAAATTCGGGTTAGCTACCCCCGTTATAACCCAGTCCGCGCAGGCGGACTTTGTTTGTATAGCAGCGATTTCAATCGCCATAATAAAAAGGTTTTCAAAGCGGATTTGGTATCATTCATCATTTTAAACAATGTCAATTGCTCCCTGGCGAGTTCCCCTATCTCGCGCCCTTCACCGCAACCGCAGTTTACCTTATGCTCGGTACTTTCAACTGGCAACTGTTCGTCCAGATGGGTATCCGGCTAATCGCACCGTTGTGTTTCGGGGCTTTTTCGATAACTCCTTAAAAATTATTACCGATGCTCGCAGCCGAAAAATTGAACAAATTAATCATAATGCTGGAGCAGAAATTTGTTGGTATTTTCCCAAGACTCGCGAACAATTTCGGTTAAAAGGTCAGCTTATTCTAGTGGGAGAAGACTATCCCGAATTTACCCTAAAAAATGAGCGTCAAATAACTTGGCAAGGGCTTTCTGATGCAGCGCGTGTGCAATTTACTTGGTCGAATCCGGGTGAACCTAGAGTAGAATGTGATCCGGCATTTTCTCAACCGCCACCTGCTCCGGAGCAACCGTTGCCCAATTTCTGTCTCCTATTGCTTGAACCGATACAGGTTGATCACCTGGAATTGCGCGGTGATCCACAAAACCGATGGCGTTATACTCAAGAGTGCGATCGCCAATGGATCAAGCAAGCGATAAATCCCTAAATCTTTAAGAATTGTAGCTATTTGTTAACTTTTATGGGATAAATTCGCTAAAAACGGGAGTCAAATTGAGCCGATATTGATGTAGATTTGCCCAACGGGAGTATATAGACATGATGATTGTAAATGCTCAGTTGAGATAGATTTTTATTAAAAAAAATGACAGAGAATCCGGAACCCAACTATTTCAGTTAGTATGTCAGTGTATTCCCCCAAGATAGATCGACCCGAATAAGATGAATTGATTTTATCATGACGTTGGATTTACAGAAATTTTTTCAAGCTACAAACCCCGACAAACCCTTATTCGTAGACAAGTCTCAAGAAGACCAAAACTATTATATCGATTTCTCGTCAGTACGTGGCGGACAGATCATCAAAGAGTTGAAGGATCTAATCGCTATTTTATCGCCAGATAAACCCACTTGCCAGCTATTTACTGGACATCTTGGTTGTGGCAAGTCTACGGAATTACTCCAACTCAAAGCCGAATTGGAGCAGCAAGGATTTCATGTCGTTTACTTTGAGTCCGATCAAAACCTGGAAATGGCAGATGTGGATGTCAGCGATATTTTGCTGGCGATCGCGGCTCAGGTGAGTGAAAGCCTAGACCAATTTCAACAGAATCAAACCACAACCACCCAGGATATTCTCAAGAAAGTGGCGACGCTGTTGCAAACGGAGATTGAGCTTTCTGTGGAAAAGCAAATTCCTGGCGTAGGTGAAATTACAGCCAGCACAGAGGGGGATTTCTCCGTGAATTTGGGTATTCCTGGGATCGGCGAAATTCAGGTGGGTAAGGAAGAAGGGTTCTCCCTAGTCGCTCCATTGCTGGGCAAAATTACGGCTAGAGCCAAAGCCAGTCCTGAGTTCCGCAATAAGTTAAGAGGATATCTCGAAGCACGCACCAATGGAATTATCGAAGCCATTAACACTGAACTGCTAGAACCTGGTATTGAGCAACTGAAAAAGTGCGGTAAAACAGGACTGGTGGTCATTGTTGATGATCTTGACAAAGTGGATAGTACTGCCAAACCTTGGGGACGTTCCCAGCCAACCTATCTGTTTGTCGATCGAGGTGAGCAGTTACGTGGACTCAACTGCCATTTGATTTATACTTTACCCCTAGGGTTGAGGTTCTCCAATGAATTTGGAGCGTTGCTTCAGCGATTTAAACACCCTAAAGTGCTGCCGATGGTGCAGGTGCAGTTGCGTGATGGAAGTGAATGTGAACAGGGGATGAAATTGCTAAGACAGATGGTACTAGCAAGGGCATTTCCCGATCTGGATCAGGAGCAACGTCTGAGCAAAATTAGCGAAATTTTTGATCCGCCAGAGACGTTAGATCATTTATGTCGGATCAGTGGTGGTCATGTGCGGAATTTGCTACGGCTGTTGAATAACTCTATCCAAAAAGAGATGGGATTACCTATTTCTCGTAACAGTTTGGAAGAGGTAATTCAAGAAGTTCGCAACGGGCGAAAATTAGCGGTCACAGATGATGAGTGGGACTTATTACGCCGAGTTGGGCAAGAGAAAAAAACGGCGGGTGATGATGGATACGAAACGCTGATTCGCAGCATGTTCGTTTATGAATATTGCGACAAAGAAGGGTCTTGGTTTGCGATCAATCCAATTTTGGCAGATGCGGAGGAATTGAAGCAATGAGCCAACTGTCTTGTTCAGCACAACCAGAGGTCAATAATCACAAGTCACTGCAGGAAATCGCTTGGGCGATTACTATGTCTCAAGGGCGATTTTCCCTGATGTTGGCTCGCTGCAACTACACTAATTTAAGGAAGCGGCTGGTGCAGCAACTTCACCAAATCTGCTCCGTTGAGATCCGAGAAATTATTCTTCAACCCGATGTGCATCAACTCTACTCCCACATTCAACAGGAGTTGGCAGAAGAAAAACCTGCGGCGGTTATGGTTTTAGGCTTAGAGTCAGTTCAGGATATTGATGATCTACTGATTTCAATGAACCGAGTGCGGGAAGAGTTTCGCAAGTATTGTCCCTTCCCGCTAATCCTCTGGGTCAATGATCAGATCGTGCCGAAATTAATTCGCCTAGTCCCCGATATCGAAAGTTGGGCAAAGCACACAGGATTTGCGATCGCTACTGATGAGCTGCTGAAGGTGCTGCGACAAGAAAGCGATCGCCTATTTGCCTCGGTTTTGGATAAGGGTGCCGAGAGTTTTCTGAGTAATGAGACAATTTTCGGTTCCCGCTATCCCTGGGAACTGGATGCCGCGTTGAGAGATTTAGACTATTGTAATCAGACATTAACTCCCGATTTAGAAGCTTGCTTACAATTTGTTCGGGGTCGAGATGACTACGCAAATGATCGCCTAGACAAGGCTTTAACTGAGTATAAAACAAGCCTTTCATTTTGGCAACAAAATAACCATCGGCTGCGACAGGCAGTATTACTGTTTTATATCGGGTTGTGTCATGAGCGTCAGGCGCAACTGGAGCGCTCCAAACGGTTTGAGTATTGGCAGACGGCGCGATCTAATTTTGAAGACTGTTTGCATCTTTTTGAGCAGGTACAACGTGGCGATTTAGTTGCTCGGTTTATCAATCAGTTATGCCAAGTCCTGCAATATTTGGAACAATGGGATGACCTGCAAACATTAGCAGAAAAATCCCAGCGATTACATGAAACCCACGGTACAAGCGTGCAGCTTGCTCAAGATTATGGATTTTTGGCGCACGTTGCTCTACAAGGGCAAAATTCGGCTCAGGCAAAAGAGTTAGCAGAGAAAGCGCTACACATTCTGGATACTCTCCCTCCTGAACAGCACCAGGATCAATGCTGGTATCTGCTGATTCTGGCACGAAGCCTGCGGCAGATAGGACAGCTTGAGGAAGCCATTTGTTGCTTAGAAAAAGCCAAGGCAAGCGATGCGGGAGAAAATCCACAACTCTACATTCAGATGCTGAAGGAATTGCGCTCATTATACTTTGATAAAGGTCAATATTTAGAAGCGTTTAAAGTTAAACAATATCGCTACTCAATTGAGCATCAATTTGGTTTTCGGGCATTCATCGGCGCGGGACAATTAAAAGCCGAACGACAAGCAAAGCTGGTGCTGAATCAATATCGCCATTTGCCAACCGTTGCTGAGGAAATTTTCGCTTCTGGTCGAGATAAAGATATTAAAAAGCTAATTGAGTGGATTGGCGACACCTGTCACAAACTTATTATCATTTATGGTCCGTCAGGGGTGGGTAAAAGTTCAATGGTGGAAGCTGGGTTAGTTCCTGCCCTCAAACAGACGATGATTGGTACTCGCAAGGTTTTACCTGTTACGTTGAGAACTTATACCAATTGGCAGAAAGAATTAGGGAAACGTATCGCTAGGGCTTTGGTAGTAGCAGGCGTTAAAACTAGCCTGAGTGTAGAACATGGGGGATCGCGAGGCGAACTTCTTGAACAACTCCAAGGAAATGAACAGAGTAATTTGCTTACTGTTCTTATTTTTGACCAACTTGAAGAGTTTTTCTTTGTTTGCTCAAATCCTAGGGAATGTCAAGATTTTTTTGAATTTTTGCGAGACTGCCTAAATTGTTCGTCTGTAAAAGTCGTTATTTCTTTACGGGAAGATTATCTGCACTTATTGTTGCAAGGGTCTCGTAAGCATCCTATTGACGCAATCAATAATGATATTTTATCAAAAAATATTCTTTACTATGTTGGCAACTTTTCGCCACCAGAGACCAAGTCTATTTTTCTGAAACTGACCCAAAGTTCTCAGTTTTATATGGAGGAAGCTTTAATTGATGAACTGGTGAAGGAGCTAGATCACAATGAACCCCTTGGAGAAGTTCGTCCGATTGAGTTACAGATTATGGGCGCTCAACTCTGCACTTATGACATCACAACTCTAGCTAAGTATCAGAAGCCTAAATACAAAGGCAAACTGGTGCAGCGCTACTTAGAAGATGTAATTAAAGACTGTGGACGGGAAAACGAGAGTATTGCTGAATTAGTCCTGTTTTTGTTGACCGATGAGCATAATCCTCGACCCCTAAAAACTATTGATGACTTAAGGAAAGGGGTGTTTAATTTGTTAACTGATGAGGATGACTCCCATCCCCTAAAAACTTTAAGGAATCTAAAGAAAGAGCTGTTTTCAGAAAGCGGCACAGCAGAAGCAGCTCAACTGAATGTAGTATTAAGTATTCTAGTGGAATCAGGTTTAGTGGTAATGTTGCGAGTACATTCCACTCAATATTATCAGCTAGTTCATGACTATTTAGCCTCCTTTGTCCGCAAACAAAAAATTGCTGGTTTATTAAGTGAAATTCAAACAGAGCGAGAAGAACGAGAGCAAGAACGGAAGAGACTAGAACGCACTCAAGCCCAGCTTAATAAAGTTTTGCAGCAAAAAGTGCGATTTCAGCGAAGACTCATGGCAACAGGCTTGCTCTCTTTTATTGTCCTCTTCTTCATGGGGGGATTGGGACTTTTCTTTCTAGGGGGATTGTGGCGACAAAAACAAATAGCTGAAATTGAACAGACTATTGAAAAATCAGAAACACTCTTTACCAAGAACCAAGAACTGGATGCACTAAAAGAAGCGATAACTGCATGGCAAAGCTTGCCAAAGTTAGGTCAATCCAAAGCAGAAATAAAGCGTGACGTTGAACAAATATTACAACGGGCAGTTTCGGGATTTAAAGAGTATCAAGAATACAACAGTCTCGAAGGTCATAAGGATGCAGTCATCCAAGTTGCTTTTAGCCCGGATGGCGAGACTATTGCCACAGCAAGTTTTGACCATACAGTCAAACTTTGGCAGCCTGATGGTAAGTTAATCTCTACCATAGAAGGGCATAAAGAGAAAATTAATAGTTTAGCTTTCAGTCCGGATGGCGAGACTATTGCCACAGCAAGTTTTGACAATACAGTCAAACTCTGGAAGCTAGAGAAGAAGCTCGATAATACGTTAGATATAACTTTATTACGTACATTGAAAGGGCATAAGGAGGGAGTTTTTGGTGTCGCTTTTAGCCCAGATGGTCAGATCATTGCCGCAGCAAGTGGGGATAAAAATATCAAACTGTGGAGAACTAAAGATGGGAAATTACTAAATACTCTGAAAGGACATAAAAATGTAATTGACGGAGTAGCATTCAGTCCCAAGGGTCAGATAATTGCTTCAGCGAGTTGGGATGGGACAGTCAAACTTTGGAGAACGACGGATGACAAATCATTCCGTACCCTAAACGATGAAACCTTGAAAGAAGACAAAAGTCATAGCGATCGCGTTTTTGGAGTGGCATTTAGTCCCGATGGTCAAATGATTGCCTCTGTAAGTCAGGATCAGACAGCGAAACTTTGGAACATTGATGGTAAATTACTTCATACGCTTAACGGTGATAACGGTCATAGGGATCGGGTGATCCGAGTTGATTTCAGTCCCGATGGTAATAGAATTGCAACAACAAGTTGGGATCAGACGATTAAACTGTGGAGTACAAAAGAGGGTATATTACGGGAAACGCTGGAAGGGCATACCGATGGAGTTTTTGGCGTAGACTTTAGCCGCGATGGTGAGATGATCACCACAGCAAGTCAAGACAACACGGTTAAACTCTGGAAGCAGGATAAAAGCTTGAACAAAAGAATCCTCAAAAATCATTCTGAGGAGATCTATAGTATAGATTTCAGTTCGGATAATCAGAGGATTACAACAGCGAGTGAAGACGGCACTGTCAAAGTTTGGAAAACGGATGGCACTTTGGAAAAAACTCTAAAAGGGCATCAGTCGGGCGTCTACAAAGTGGTTTTCAGCCCCGATGGTACACTCATTGCCACAGCAAGTTTCGACGATACGGTAAAAATTTGGCAGGCTGACGGCACTCCTCTAGCCACTCTATTCAGGCAGACAGAGGAGATTAACAGCCTCGCTTTTAGCCCCGATAACCAAATCCTCGCCACGGCGAATAAGGATAAAACGGTCAAACTCTGGAAACTCGATGGCACTTCGGTAAATACCTTGAAAGGGCATCGGGATCAGGTTCAGGGAATAGCGTTTAGCCCAGACGGTACACTGATTGCTACGGCAAGTTGGGATGACGAGGGTATACTCTGGAATCTAGAAGGCAAGAAACTGGCAACCTTAAACGGACATAGCGGTGAAGTTAACGGAGTAGCGTTCAGCCGAGATGGTAATATTATTGCCACAGTGGGTAAAGACAAGACAGCCAGACTCTGGAATCGAGAAGGCAAGTTACTAGAAACCTTAGACGATCATACCGCTGAGGTTAACGGAGTCGTGTTTAGCCCCAATGGTAAGATTATTGCCACAATGAGTAAAGACAAAACCGTCAAACTCTGGAATCGAGACGGTGAGTTGCTCCATACCCTGTCAGGACCAAGGGATTTGGATTGGCAAGTGAGATTTAAATCTGAGAGTCAACTCATTGCCTCCGCGATTGATGATAACACCGTGATTCTGTGGAATGTGGAGCTTTTGCAGCCCAATCAGCTCATTGAGCGTAGTTGCGATCGCCTACGAGATTATCTTCAGTACAACTCTACTCTTGAAGATAGCGATCGCAAGCTGTGCGACGGAATTAGCTCTCAGAAGTCTTCACCATAAAGTAAGCCTAGAACTAAAGTTCTCCTCTGTCGTGCGATCGCGCTACCCACTGACATTTTGGCTGTGTCACAATTAACCCAAGTCTTTCAATTGACTCAAGTCTGATTGGGGCAGTAGGATAGACGTAGTTGGATGCTCGGAACAGATAGATAAATCTAGAGGTTAGTAACAGTTAGCACAGATGGATTAAAAAGCGCGATCGCGTTTGGGTGAAACGGCATCCGTTTACTTTTGAACAAAAGGAGGTTTTGATTAATGAGTGAGTATGTTTTAGCGCGGATTGAAGCCATCCAACAAGAATTGGAAGCTTTAAGAAAACTCGTGGCTCATCAAGTTCAGAATACCAAGCGTCAAACCCATTTAAAAGGATTATGGAAAGATGTTGAGATTACAGATAAGGATATAGAAGCGGCAAAACAAGCTGTTTTTAGGGATGCCTAGAATAGAATTGGCAAAATAAAGTGATAATTGCTTGGCAAGTAGATTACAAGGTATAACGATAATTCAGAATTATTGTTTAGTAATGATAGACTCTGGCTCAAAAGCACCTAAGGAATCCATTTTGGAAATGCATAACCGTTTGCGGGAGAAAGAGAAAAAATTAGATCAAAGAGAAGCTCAGGTTAATCGGAACATTAAAAAATTAGAAAAATACGGATTTAAGCTTGAGATTGATAATCAAGATGATAGCGGTAATT
>CAZNNK010000202.1:0-9067 GCA_964574085.1 uncultured Coleofasciculus sp. | reverse complement strand
GAGTTTAATTTACCTCCGCAAGACACCACAATTTATCTGACTGAATTATTGCCACCGTTGGCAAGTCCAGGACTCGTGGTGGATGGCACAACTCAACCGGGGTATGATCCGACAACCTCACCCACGGCGGAAATTGCCATTCCTCAACCCATTGTCACTATTACTCCGACACCCGGTCAGTCAATTTTGCGGGGATTAACCATTG
This sequence comes from uncultured Coleofasciculus sp., assembly GCA_964574085.1. Lineage (GTDB taxonomy): Bacteria > Cyanobacteriota > Cyanobacteriia > Cyanobacteriales > Coleofasciculaceae > Coleofasciculus. The sequence goes on along the minus strand of CAZNNK010000202.1, from coordinate 8,862 downwards.
TGGCAGATGGGGTCACGGTGCGAGGCTTGAGTATTTATGGTTTTAAAGCCGTAAACGAGACAACTTTAGCCACTCCTCCGGCGGATATTTTTATTGCCCATCCCTCACCGCCGCCGGATATTAGTCAGCAAGAAACCCCCAATTATCGGTTTCCCTTTTATCCGGAAAATGTTCCGCCTCAAGATGTGAATCTTGAGTTTAATTGGTTGGGAATTCCGCCGGATGGGGAAATGCCGGAAACCCGGTCAGCATTTGGCGTGTATGTGTTTAATAGTTTAGGCACAAGGGTTTACCGCAATCGAATTACTGACCATGATGGCAGTGCGATTATTACATCGGTTCAAGCCAATAATTTACAGGTGAGCGAAAATATTATTGTCGGGAATGGTATTGATGGAATGCCGGATGCGATTCGCTTGGAAGGGATAATTAATGACTCCGAAATTACCGGAAATTTAATTTGTGGCAATGATGGCAGTGGCGTGTATTTATTTAAACCGGAAGGGGCGGTACAAATTCGCGAAAACCAGATTATTTTTAATGGCAGACGCCTGCGACGGGCGGCGGTGTATTTGATGGGAAATAATCACCAAGTTAGGGAAAATCAAATCGCCTATCAGCCGGGACCCGGTGTCGTGGTAACGGCGTATCCAGATAGCGATCGCAATGTGATTGAAACCAATCGGTTTGCGGGGTTGGAAGGGTTGAGTATTGACCTGAACGCCCAGCAGCATGTGGAACCGATTCATTTCCAAGTTGGGGATGGTCATAATCCCCCCCGTACCACTAAGTACCAACGCCAGACGACAGGGAATAATGGGATAAATGCCCCGGAATTTGTCTCCGATGAGTTGGTTCAGTTGGGCGATCAGCTAGAAGTATTGGGTCAAGCTGAACCCGGTTCAACAGTGGAACTCTATCGGGTACGGGAAGCCGCCGAGAGTGTCTATGGTCCACTAAATGAACCGATTGGCACGACAATAACCGATGCCGAGGGTGAATTTAGCGTTACGCTGACGGGGTTACAGCCAGGGGAGACGATAAGTGCGATCGCGACTGATCCGGAGTATGGCACATCAGAACCCGCCTTGAATGCGGTGGTGAAGTCGTCAGATGGTACAATTCCGCCGAACCCAGAACCACTACCACCCGTGATTCCCCAATGTCTCACCCAAACGACACCACCACCTCCCGCAGAATTCACGCCACCGGTTCAACAACCCTTGACACTGCGGGTGCCTCGGAATGTACATTTTGCCCTAGATCGTTCCGATATCTCGCCAGAGAGTGCAGCGATATTGGATCAAGTCGCGGCGGTTCTCAAAGAGTATCCCTTCCTCACCATTGAACTACAAGGACACACTGACCCTCGCGCCAGTGTCGCCTATAACCAAGCATTAGCCAGACGTCGGGCGTTATCGGTGCGGAATTATCTATTGCGTCAAGGAATCGATCCGGGACGCATGACGATTCGATCCTTCGGTGAAAGCCAGCGCCGGACAACAGGTAGCAGCGTTGTGGATTACGCCCGCGATCGCCGGGTGGAAATTATTTTCCAAGATTTGAGAGGGTTGGAGATTATGTTTGAAGACCAAGAAACCGACTTGCAAATTGAACCGACGGGAGGGGGACGATAATGCGGAGTTTAGATCCATTGCCTAGTTGCTGGTGGCTAATTGTTGGGGCAAGGTTTAGCGGTCAAAGTTCCCAACAAGGGCATCAATACTGCCGGAAAGAAAGATCTGTCGGGGGTAGTTAGGGAGTGATCGTTTTGTCTAAATCTCATGGCAACAGCTATTCCATTGATCGGGTTGCCTAATCGTTTTCGTCAAGCAGCAAACGACCTGATCAACCCATGCTTTTCCAGATATACAGCTAATTGAAATTTGCTATGCGTCACAAGAAAAAACCTAGACTTATTCATAAAAATAAATCGCCGTTTTCTGGGTTGAGACAACGCTGGATTCGATTTATCGCCTTAGTCATTTATGTGGCTTATTTTGCCATGTCTTTGGCAGCGCCACCGCCAGTTTCAGCCCAAATGGCGTTCCCCTGTGATCCCACGCTCTATATTAGTCAAGCTGTAGGACCACAAGATCCCACTGGACTCAACCGACTGATTACGAATGTGAGTCCATTTAGGCTAGAGGAAATCGGTCCAGCGTCAGCACGGTACAATGCTATGGGTTTTAACGTGCAAGACGGCTTTATCTATGCGATCGGTCCAGATGCGCTCGATGCAAATGGGATGGAAGATCCAGATGATGGGGCTTTTCCGGTTTTCCGAATTGAGCAAAATGGCGCTACTCAGCAAATTGGCTCCATTTCTGTTCCTGACAATAACATTCCACCAGGTACTCGATTTATCGCGGGAGATATCGATGATAGTGGTAATTATTACGTCTACTCTCCCCCAAATGGAGTCTTGGCTAGGCTAACTGTTTCAGCAAATTCGGTAGCATTTAACTCTTCCACAACAGTGAATGGTGCTCCTAACTTTGCCGACATTGCTTTTAATCCAGTAGATGGTAATTTCTATGGTTATGGTAGGAACTCCGTAAGTAATGGCGTCGGTCGGCTTGGATTTTTTTCGCGAGAAGAAAACTTAAATAATCCTCTTGATGTCACATTTTTCGGTGAGGAATTTACTTCACAGGATTCCTTTGGAGCGATATTTTTTGATGCGAGTGGTGCATTATTCGGCTATCAAAATAATGATGGTTCTGGTAATGGTGTCTTATACAGTATTGAGGTGGGTATTAACGGTAGTGGTGCAGGTGAATTTATACAACGCAGCGTAGCTCCAGCCGTTAGTCAAAATGATGGTGCTTCCTGTGCCTATGCTCCAGTTGTTCAGAAAACTGTTTCACCTACAGAGGTGACGGCGGGAGATACAGTGATATATACCTACCGATTTATTAACCGCAGTTCACTCGACATTACACGGGTTACCTTTACTGATAGGCTTCCTTCTGGTACTGCTCCTCCTGACGGACGCACATTCTCAAGAATAACCAACAATGCAGGATTGCAAATTAACGGTGATATTACTGGGTTAGGCACGAATGAATTGACCATTACAGGTATAACTGTCCCTAGAAACTCAGAACCAACACTGGAGATAGAAGTTCAGATACCCCAGACCCTAAATATCGATCTGCCAGGTACATTCCTTAATCAAGCTACCATTGAAGGAATCGTAGGTGAACAACCCCCAGATCGTCCAGGTGTACCAACGACAGCGGTTTCTGATTTTCCAGATTCACCAGAGTTCCCTGACCCAACACCGGTAACGGTCAATCCCAACCCTGTGAATTTAGTTCCCAGCAAGACCGTCGAACCCATCGATAGCAATGGCAATGGTGCGGCTGATCCGGGTGAAGAACTGCTCTACACCATCACCATTGAGAATACGGGTACTGGTACATCAACCAATACCATTCTCACCGAAGACATTCCCGCGAATACCACGTATGTCTCTGGTAGCACCAGATTAAATGGAAACCCTATTGCTGATGTGAATGGCACACTACCATTCGTGAGTCCCAATGGGGGTTCTGTGGAAGATGGAGATGGAGATGGAAATATTGATCCAGGAAAAACGGCGACAGTTACATTCCGAGTCACCATCAACGATCCCCTACCAGAAGGCGTCACAGAGATTAACAATACAGCAACGGTGACTAGTGACCAAGTGAGAACACCTGTATCAACGGATAATCCTGATACGCCAGATGATCCCAATGATCCTAATAGTCCAGAAGACCCAACCACGGTTCCCATTGGTGGAGGAACGCCCGCCGTACCACCTGTAATTAATAAGTCAGTGCGTTTCTTCCCAGATCGAGGAGATAATGATGATAGTGGAACGCTGACCATTGGTGACGATGTTGAATACACGATTATCGTCCGCAATCCCAGCAATACTCGCACCATTAATGATGTGGTGGTTAGCGATATTGTGCCGATTCAGGTTCGCATATTGCGAGATACAATTGATATCGACGCCCCTGATAATTTAGGATTTGCCCTAGCGCCAACATTGCCCAATACAAGTTTTGATGGCACCGGTGATCCTGTTACGTTTACCAATGCTGGCACTCTACCTCCAGGTGAGAGGGTGACGATAACCTATAACGCCAGAATTTTACCAGGAGCAGCCAGTCCGATTACTAACCAAGGGTTAGCCAATTATGCGGGTGATGGTGGAAATCCTGTCCGTTCAGATGCTAGTGACTCCACCAATCCTGATGAAGAAGCGTCTGGAGGAAATAATCCTGGAACCCCTGACGCGAACGGTGATGTAAACCAACGGGCGGGGGGTCCGGAGACGCCAACGATTCTGAACTTTGTCTCACCCGTCAATCCAGCCGGAACTAAATCGGTAAGTCTAGCTGAAGATGTTGATGGTAGTGGTTCAGTTAGCACCGGAGATATTCTGGAATACACGATCACTTATACCAATAACGATCCTCAGACAGACATCACCAACTTCCAGGTAACGGATGAAATCGCTGATGGTTTAAGCTTTGTTCCTGGCAGTTTGAACATCGATGTTACCCCTGGGACAACGGTGACAGTTAATCCCAACTATAACGGCACAACCAACACCACCCTAAATCAACCGGGTACTCTCGCTAGTGATGGTGGTCAAGTGGTATTCACCTATCAGACAGAAATCACCGCCGGTCAAGGAACTCAGATTACCAACCAAGCCGTTGCTAACTTTGAAGATAATACAGGCGATCGCTCTGTTCCAACCGATGCGATTCAAAGACCAGGAGATTTACCCCAAACCAATAATAGTGGTGATCCGTCCGATCCGGGTTTCGATGACCCGACGGTATTGACAGTCGAAGACCCGATGACGCCAACGCGCCCAGTTGCTAATAAATCGGTGCGTTTCTTGAGTGACAACGATCAAAGTGGTAGTCTCACCATCGGTGATGATATTCAGTACACGATTATCGTTCGTAATCCCAACCCGACTCGGACTCTCAATAACGTTGTTTTAAGTGAAATTCTTCCGGTTCAGGTACGAGTCTTACGCGACGGTTCTAACCCAATTAACATCAATGCTGGGTTTTCCCTTGCCTCAAGCCTACCGATTAGTAGTTTTAACGGTACAGGTAGCCCAATTGAGTTCACCGAACCCGGAACATTACCGCCAACAGGTGAAGTTGTTCTCACCTTCAACGCCCGGATTCTACCAGGGGCGGCTAATCCAATTACTAACCAAGGGCTAGTCAACTTTGAGGGAGATGGTGGGAATCCCGTTCGCACCGACGCCAGTGATACCCGCAATCCCCGACAACCTGGGTCTGGGGATGAGCCAGGAATGGCTGATGATCCTGCTGTAAGTGAAGGGGGTGATGGTAATGTGAACCAACCGAATAATAGTCTCACAGACCCGACAATTCTCAACTTTGTCAGCCCCGTAACTCCAACTGGAAGTAAATCGGTGCGTCTGGTTGTCGATGCTGATGGTAATGGGTCAGTTACCACAGGTGATACTCTGGAATACACGATCATCTACACCAACCCTGGAACCAATGCTCCGATTACGAATGTGTTAATCACTGATCAAATCGAAGCCGACAAGGTAAGTTTTGTCGCCGATAGTTATAACTTCCGGAGTGTTGATGGCAGTGGAGCAGCCGGGAATACTACAGTACAGGGTAATCCCAGTTTCAATGGCATCACGGATCAAAACCTAAGTGATCCCAACAATCGAGGACAATTAGGAACTGGCGGCGGTCAAGTCATCATTATGTACAGTGTCCGCGTCACGGCTGGCGCTGGTACACAAATTCAAAACCAAGCTACAGCCCAATCCAGCGGCGGTTCTGTAGACTTCTCTCTCACCGATGCCCTTTCGGGGTTAGAAGGTGATGGCACACCATCGTTACCACAAATCAATGATGATGGAGAAGATTTAGGTAACCTTCCCAGTACTGGCGATGATGAACCGACGATTGTGACGGTTGGTAGTCCTGGCAATCCACGTCTGCGGTTAGTCAAGCGAATTACCAATATCACCCGCGACGGTGTATCCATCAGTGGTATTGACTTCAACAGCTTTAACGATGATCCAGCTAATCCCGATGACGATGCAGCAGGTTGGGCGCAACGTCCGCCTGTAGGCATTATCCAGTTGGGACCGGAAAATACCCTGCAAAGCGGTGATAATGTGGAATACACCATCTACTTCCTCTCCGATGGTGGGACAACCGTTAACGGTGTTCAGGTTTGTGACGCGATTCCCGAAGGCACAACCTTTATCTCAGATAGTGTTTCACCGGGTCAAGGGATTTTGTTGAATCAAGCAGGAATTGATAACCCTCTGACCAATGCCTTAGATGCAGACTTAGGCACATTTTTCGGAGAGTTAGACCCGGTTAATACCTTCTGTCCCAACCCCAATAATCCTGATGGATCGGTATTAGTTAATGTGGGAAATGTATCAACAATTAGCCCAGATAATATTGGCTTTGTCCGCTTCCGGGTCAGGATTGATTAGGTAAAAGCAGCGGGAGGATGTTAATCTAGTTCATCTGGATTAACCCCTAACTCCCGCAACCGCGCCGCCAATCGTTCGGCTCGTTGTTCGGCAAGGGTAGCCCGTTGGTTGGCTTGTTATGCCCCTACTACGCTAACGAAAATCCCTATAAACGCCGACGATAACACACCGCTTTATCCACTTGCACCCGTTCAAAGGAGTCATCTAAATTTAAGGTGGTTTCCCCACCGCCTAAAAATAAATAACCGTCCGGCGCGAGAATTGTCCTGATTTTTTCTAATACGGCTTTTTTGACAGGTAAATCAAAATAAATCAAAACATTGCGTAAAAAAATAATATCGAGTTGATTAAATTGGCTAAATGAATGGGTTACTAAATTAAGTTGCTGAAATTCAACACGACGGCGAACTTGCTCACAAATTTGCCACTGGTTCCCTCTATTTTGAAAGTATTTATTTAACAAGGAAAGGGGAAGTCCCCGCGTCACTTCAAGCTGACTGTACAGTCCCGCTTTGGCACGGTTGAGGATCTCATTGGAGAGATCGGTGGCAATTAAGCGGAGTGTCCAATTCGCCAGTTCCGGAAACTCTTTGTGCAGTAACATGGCAATACTATAGGGTTCTTGACCACTCGAACAAGCCGCACACCAAATAGTCAAGGTTCGTGGCGTTTGCCGTTTGGCTAAAAGTTCGGGCAGAATGACGTTGGCAAGGGCATCAAAGGGATAGCGATCGCGGAAAAAAGAGGTCTCGGTTAGCAGCATTCCTTCCACCACCTGGACATGGCGTTGGTTAAAGGGTTGCGTTTGCAGATTGGCAATCATTTCCCCCAAAGAACTAAATCCCAGTTGCGTCGCTAGAGGGGTTAAGCGTAACTCGGCTAAATAGGCTTTATCTGCATCCAGAACCATGGATGAATGATGGCGTACTAATTGGCGTAAATAGTTAAAATCTTGATGATGAATTGGCATTGTTTTAAGGTTTAATTGTTACGTCGGGGCGGGTTTGATGATTAACGTTTCTGACCTTACCGAGATGTCATAGCCTTTTGCCTTGGGAGCATGTCAGGGAAAGCAGGCAATACCCCAGTTAATCGGATAAGTTGGGTTTCGTCCCTCAACCCAACCTACTCTCGTTGACATGCACCCTCTGCCTTCTGCCCTCTGCCTTCTGCCTTCTTTCTTTAACAAACCCGTTGGATAATTTCATCGGCGATTTGGTCTAGGGGTAAAATAGTATCGGCTAAACCCGCTTGGGCGACAGATTTGGGCATTCCCCACACCACACTGCTGGCTTGATCCTGCACCAGAATATGTCCCCCGGCGTCGCGGATATGGTGACACCCTTGCAAGCCATCTTGTCCCATACCCGTCAACACCACCGCGATCGCACTCCCTGGAAATGTCTTAGCAACGGATCGAAATAACACATCCACCGCCGGACGACAGGATTGTTCGGGAGGGGCTTGGTGTAAACTCAGGTGTACCGTTTTCCCCCGACGCACGACAATCCCATGGAAGTCTCCCGGTGTAATCCAAGCATGACCCGGACGTAGTTCAGCCCCCTCATATCCCTCAGCGACACAGATGTGACATTGACGGGTTAAGCGTTCGGCTAAACGTTTGCTAAATAGGGGGGGGATATGCTGCACGATGACAATCGGTAGGGGGAAATCGGCGGGAAACCGGGATAAAAGCGTGGCTAGGGCGTTCGGTCCCCCAGTAGAGACACCGATCGCCACAACTTGGGCTTTGGCGAGTTTGAGGGTGGCGGTTTGGCTGGGGAGGCGCGATCGCGCGATCGGTGTATTGTCAGATACGCCTAAGATATCGGCACAAAAGACTTTAATTTTAGGAATTAATTCGCGTTTTAAATACTCAGAAACTGCCTCACCTGTTCCCAGTTTTGTCGGTTTAGTGACATAATCTTGAGCGCCGAGAGAGAGGGCTTCTAGAGTGGCTGCTGCGCCGCGTTCGGTGAAAGCACTAAACATAATCACGGGCAAATTCGGATAAGTTTGGCGAATGGCAGTTAATGTTTGTAAGCCATCCATTTCTGGCATTTCTAAATCTAGGATAATTAAATTAGGGTGCAGATGGGGGATTTTGGAGAGGGCAATTTGACCATTGGCGGCAATTCCTACTACGTCTAAACAAGGGTCTTGAGTGAGGATTTCACTGAGTTTTTGACGGACAATTACTGAGTCGTCAACGATAAGCAGGCGAATTTTACGCATTATGAGGTAGGGGAGATGTAGAGACGTGCCATGGCACGTCTGTGGTGCGGGGCGAGAGCGATCGCTCTCGCTAATGTTAGTAATACATAGCAGCGAAGGGGGATGAC
>CAZNNK010000201.1:0-9071 GCA_964574085.1 uncultured Coleofasciculus sp. | reverse complement strand
GTAGTAAGCACTTTAGTGCTTTAACGCCTAGCTGGAGAGGGCTAAAGCCCTCACTACGAAGCCAATCTATTGCACCAAATTAGCTGGGTCACGGCAGTAGGGTGCGTTAGCGCAGCGTAACGCACCGTTGTTCTGTAGAATTACTGTGAATTTAAATATTCCAAGGCTTCACCTTGCCAGGTTTGAACTTCGGGCAATCCTCTCGACTCAAATTCAAGGCAGTTTTTCCAGGAAATCAGTGCATTTTTCTCATCGCCTTGTTTTTGCTGTACTTGGGCGAGTAAGCAGTGTGGCGCCGCTTGGGTTCCATCTAGAGTAATAGCAGCTTGCAAATAGTTTTCGGCTTCCTGATAGTCAGCTTTTTGCCTAAATGCCCAGCCGAGATTTTTGTAGAGTACGGATTGGAGACTATTTTTTTCTGTCTCATCTAAATCAAGGGTTTCTGTACGCTGCAACGCCTTGAATAGCAGATTGTTCGCTAAATCATAATTAAACATTTGCCAAATCTGTAGACGAGCAAAATTATTCGTAGCATCAATACCGACATAACCGTTATCTTGCATGGCACGTTTATATTCAGCCAGCGCCTGTTCAAAGTTTTCGCTATCCTCATAAAGTATTCCCAAGTTGTAGTGAATCGTTGCCCTTGTTTCAGCGTCTGACTTTAGATTTAAAGCTTGAACAAATTGTTCTCTAGCACATTTAAAGTCTTCTTGATACTTACAAACCAGTCCTAAATCACTACGAGATATGGCATCATTAGGATTAATTTTAACGGCTCGTTCCAAATTTTTTCTAGCTTGGTCTAAGCGAAGTTCCATAATATCTTCTCGTCCCTGTTGTAAATAATAATAATACTGAAAATAGTCTTCTCGTCCCTGTTTCCAATAATACTGAAATTGCCAAGGTTGTGAGATATGATATACGCCAACTCCCATAATTCCTAGAGTAATAATAGTGGCAATTCCTTGAGGCGATCGCACCCAGCACCCCAACCCCCGCAACCACAGACTGACGCGGGTTAACCCCTGCGCGATCGCTTGCACATCTTGGGGACGATTCACCACTGCATTTGCCATCAAATCATCGATAAACTCGGCTAAAGGCTTAGAGATTTGCGGTGCTTTATCTTGCCAAATTAACTGACCTGTATTATGATTAATAGGTAGACAACTGGGCGGTTTATTAGTAAGTAAATGAACCAACGTGCGTCCCAAGGCATAAAAGTCGGATTGGGGCAAACATCTACCCTGCATTTGTTCTGGTGCGGTGTATCCTTCTGATATAATCTTGGTTAATTCAACATCTCCCCGAAGTTTAGCTAAATACGTCCCGGTAATCTCCCGCACACTGCCAAAATCAATCAATACCAATCTGCCATCCGGCTTCAGGATAATATTACTGGGTTTAATATCCCGATGAAAGAATTGGTTTTGATGCAAGTAATCAACAATCTCTAGAAGTTGTCTCAGCCAATTGAGGGCTAATGCTTGAGAAATCGCCCCATACTGTTTTGCCCAAGCCTCTAAATTCTGTCCCTCAATTTTCTCCAGAACTAGGCAGTGTAATTCTGTGGTACTCTTAACATAGACTGTAAAATATCCATCACTCTCCACCTTGGGAATCCCTGGATGATTTAACAGTTCCAGCGTCAAGGCTTCCCGTTCAAAGAGTTCGACTAACTTGGCATGATTATCTCTGAGAACCTTCATCACTTTCCGGGTTCCCTGATCATCCACCTCAAAGATATCAGTATATTTCCGCGAATCTAATCGGCGTAGAGGTTGAATCAACCGATATCGGTCATAAATCAATAGTGGAGTACCGCAGGTTTGGCAACACTCCAATTCATCGGGATTTTGACGCTGTTGACAGTGGGGATTAATACAGTAAATCACATAGTTATTAAGGGTAGGAGGGTAAACCTGTAGAGACGTTGCATGCAACGTCTCTACAAATCATTCAGTTTGAACGTTTTCACATATTTCCTAATAATCGGTTGTAAAGTAAAAAATGGTTCGCTAGTCTTCTTCCCATCACCCCCAGTCTTCTCAATCAGAGAACGTCCTCGCAAAGAGTCCAATACCTCTAATAATTCTGAAAACGAGATAGAATTATTTTTTTGCAACGTCCTCAGAGACAGCGGCTTGTCTTGACTGGCTAAACTCTGTATAATTTCTTTCTCTAAATCCGATAACTTTTCAAACTGTCGGTCTAAGTTTTCGCGAAAAATATCATCAACTAAAATCGTTTGTAAATTGGTGAATTCCACCACATCCCCATTAAAATACTCTTGAATCGTCGCGGCGACTAACTTTAAAGCTAAAGGATTCCCTTGATAATCCCGAATCAAACTCTCCCATTTTTCCTCACCCGTTAACCCGTTTTCGGCTAAGATTTGGCGGGCGGCGGCGTCGGGTAAGGGGTTAAGTTGTAAGGAATGAACCGAGGGACGAGTTGTTTCTAAGCGCCGGATATCTCTCAGGGTTTCTTGAGAACAAAGTAATAAACAACTTTGATGGGACGATTCACCAAGTTGCCTCACCAGTAACCCGTATTCCTCATAGTCAGAACTATAGCGTCCAAATCTATCGCCACTTCGCACAATTGTCTCCACATCATCAAGAATAAATAGACAACGGTGTTGGCTTAAATAATCCCGCAACAGAGAGAGTCTCTCATTCAAGTCTGTCGGTAAATCCGATTCTTCCTGATTTCCCAAAGCAATCAGCCAATCTGCTAAAAGACTGTCCAGGGGTAGCGGATTTCTAAGCGATCGCCAGATAATAAACTCAAACTCCTCCTCTATATCCTGCGCCAGGTTCACCGCCAACGTGGTTTTGCCAATTCCTGCCATTCCCAGGATGGCGACTAAGCGCGAGTTATCCTGAACAATCCATTGCTTTAGCCTCTCTAGTTCCTCTTGACGCCCATACATCACCGAGACATCCGGCGCTTCTCCCCAATCTCGACGCCGAGAGGACTGAATTTGACGAGTTTGATAAGCAGAGATGAGACGCTGTTTCAATTCCACCAACTTACCCGGACCCGTTCCCGTAATCTCAAACTTGCGATAAACTTCACCCAATCGCTTCCGCAAAGCAATGGGAGTGATCCCCAGGAATTGGGCAATCTCATCCTGAGTTGACTGACCCGTCAGGACTAACGACAACGCCTCCAGTTCAGTGTCAGACACACCGCGTTCGTCGGTCAAGGTTTTCAGGAATTCAGGGGGAATCGGGGAAGTCAATGTCTTCAGTTCTCACGTTATTCTGTACTTCTCATTATAGACTGTGAGACGGACAGGTTGATCCGTTCGTCGTTCGTCGTTCGTTCGTAGTTGAGGAACCTTAGCCTTCTCCAACTATCAAGGGAAGCATCTCTAGTCTTAGTCCATTTTAATGGACTTTAGCTATAAGCCCGGAGTTTGAACTCCGGGTTCCGGGCTATTGCATATTCCACACCGAGCGTGTTACCGAGCGTGTTACTGAGCGAAGCCGAAGTATAGCAACCGCCATAGCGGTTAGGACACATCATTTATGTAGAGACGCGCCATGGCGCGTCTCTACAATGGTGCCGAAAGTCCTAATCGATGTGTCTACTGCTATAAGTCGAGGTAAGTCGAGGTGTTGCCTATTGCCTATTGCCTATTGCCCATTGCCTAGCGCGTAGCGCTATATAAGGTGAGAATTAATTCAGAATTTTATCTGCCACAATTGGGTCTTTGGATCATTTTTTGTCCCTAAACACTACCAAAAACCCAACTGTGAGGCTTGGTTAACCCCATCACAGAGGCTAACGCCGAATATTTGATCCACCAGAAGAACGCAACGATGGAGCCGCAGCCGCACCATAATTCACTCGGCAACCAATATTAAAGATACTGACACCACATTCTAGGGGAACTACGTCACCGTTCCGCATGGCACTACAGCTCACATAACCATCATTGTTGGTATCTTTCATCATGCACTCAATGGGTTCTGCACCAGCACGATCAGACCAAGAATTCATCCCCATCCCAGCAACAATGTGATGCCAGAAGAAAACCAGCAGGAAGAAACCCAGAAAAATTGAAACAACGGCTGTCGTGATTAACCCGGCTTTAAATTTCCAACTTTGCAGAAAATTGCCCGACTGAGTTGGAGCTGCGTCTGGCGTAGACGTAGATTCATTAATTGGTTTATCTTGAGTTTCGGTCATTTTTTTCCTCAGACTTTAGAGTTTAATCGAATCTGACCACTTTATATTCAACGTTGACCACTCTGAAATTATAGTAAATTAGCGAGTAGTCGTCTCTAGAGGCACTGGGGCTGGATCTGTTGGCGAAGCCTGTTCCTTCAGAACGTATCGCACTCCCTTCATTACCATCTGCACACCCCCTTCTGGGGAAACCGTGAAGCCACGACGTTTGGGTTTTACGGGGTTGGTATCTCTTAGTGCTAACTGATAGCGCGACAAAATAGTCGCCAGAACCAGTTTCATTTCCATCTGCGCCAATGCCAAACCCACACAGCGACGACTGCTACCCCCAAAGGGTAAATACTCGTAAGGAGAAAACTGGCGTTCTAGGAAACGTTCTGGCTGAAACTGTTCCGGTTCGGCATAGATATCTTGCCGATGATGAGTTAGATAAATACAAGGATAGAGTGCTGTATTGGCGTCATAGTCATGACCCATAATTTGCATCGGTGCTTTGGTAATGCGGGGGAAGGCAATAAAAGCAACCGGGTAAATCCGCAGGGTTTCTTGGCAAATGGCAGTAAGATAGGGTAACTTGGCGATCGCGATCGGTTCTGGGTGAGTCCCTAAGCTATCCAGTTCCTGTATCAGTTTTTGATAGACCTCAGGACGCTTGTGAATCCAATAAAACGCCCAGGCTAACGCCGTCGCCGTTGTTTCGTGACCAGCAAACAGAAGCGTCATCAACTCATCTTTTAACTCCGCATCGGTCATCGGCTGACCCTGTTCATCTCGCGCCGACATCATTAAACTGAGGACATCATCTCCTTCTAGGTGTGACTGTTCTCGACGTTCATCAATCTCCGCTTGCAAAAGTTGATAAATTTGCTGCCTGCGCCGGACAAAGCGCCCCCAGGGACTCCACGCGCCCCAATCTTTTTGCAGAAATTTCAAAAATAGCAGACTGGAACTCAGGGGAGAGTCGGTCATATTTAACAGGGTTGCCAAAAGGGGCTTGAGGCGTTGGTAACGCGCCCCCTCCCGCAGACCAAACACGGCTTGCATAATCACTTGCAGGGTAATGTCCTGCATTTGCTCCCGCATACAGAGTGGCTTGTCAACTTGCCACTGACTGGCAACCTGTTCGGTAATGTCGCCGATTAATTGAGCGTAAGCCTGCATCCGTTCCCCATGAAAGGGCGGCATAATTAAACGTTTTTGCTGGGTGTGGCGATCGCCATCAAGCAACGATAGGGAATTTTCTCCCACTAAGGATTCAAAAATCTTGCTCCCCCGACCTGAGTCAAACTGTTTGGGATCGGTGGTAAAAATCTCCCGAATTGCTTGGGGATGGCTGAGGAAAACGAAAGGCTCAAAGTTTCTCAGATTTACGGTAAAGGTGTCCCCGTAGCGCTTGGCACAACTATCCAAGAATTCCAGAGGGTCAATAATCCACTGGATCAGTTGCACAATGGCAGGGCTTGTCGGACCTTCAGGCAGTTTCATGGCAGGGTGTTTGAGTTCATGTTTCTTAGAGTAGCGAATTATCGCCTATTGACATAATCCTGATTGTATGAAATAGATTCAACTCCTTCCGTGAATCCCGTCTGATGACCTGGAATTATCGCTGCATAACCCAGAATTGATTAACTTTAACAACATTCAAGTTGCAAAACGTTGTAAAATTTTCATAAAGTTAATCTACCGATACAATTATTTAAGGTACTCAGCATGACTGCAACAACCCCAAAAACTACGTCACCCGTTCCAGCCTTTTGCGAAGGCATCCAATATTTTGGGCAAGCCTTACCGGGTTTGGAGACGTATGGTGGAAAATCTGCCATTGCTGAGGACAAGGTTGCGATCGCCTCTCCCTCTGACCCAGCGGCTGTCTTCCAAACTCTCCTCGCGGCTGATGCCCTGCGTTACCTCACCCTGCAAGTCACGGCATCGAAAGCATCCGGTCATCCGGGCGGATTTGCCAGCGTCGCCGAAGGTATCGCCGCCTTAGTCATGCTGGGCTATAAAAATATTATTACCGAAGTGGGACACCATGCCCCCGGCTTTTACAGCACCATGTTCTTAGACCGTTCCTTAGAGGACATGGGGATTACCACCGTGCAACAGATGCGGGAACGGTTCCGGGAAATGCATGGACTCCTAGGACACCTTTCCGGTCAAATTCCTGGACTGCTTAACCCCGCAGGACCCTTGGGACAAGGGCAGCATTTCGCCATGGCGGGGGCGTTACTGCACCGAGATACCCTCTTCCCCGTAACAATTGGCGACGGGGGGATTGGTGAACCTTACGTGATGAGTAGTTTCGGTCACTTCCACACCGCCTATCCCGATGTCACCAACTTCCTACCCATCTTAGTTTGGAATGGATACTCCCAGGAACACCACAGCATGGTATCCACCAAACCCAATGAAGAGATGATTGAATATTGGGAAGGTAATGGATTTAAAGAAATTATCCTAGTCAATGCCAAAGACTTTGACGACGCCAACCAACCCGGTGAATATGTGGATAGCACCGCCTTTTCCTGGGAAAAACGCTTGGAATTTACCAAAGCTGTCTTAGAAGCGACAGACAAAGCCGCTAAATCTGCCCTGGGCGGTAAGCTTACCGTACTAATTATCAAACAGCTTAAAGGTTCCGGTGTCCATGCGCGAGGGGCTAAAGCCCACAACCTCTACGGCTACCATACCTTAGACAATGAAGAGATTGTCCAAGCCTTAAAACAGCGTGCCTTACCTCCAGCCGCGTGGCAACTGGTACGCAGCAACTTTGAACGGGCGGCTGGGGGTCCGGCGTCCCATCAGGTAGTGACGGAGAAGGAGTTATCCCTACCGGATTTAGGCACATTACCCTTAAACGAATTTGAAATTAAGAGTGATAAGCAAGTGGCGACGACGGCGATGGGGGCGTTAGTTGCCCATGTCGGGAAACAAGACCCTAACTTTATCATTTCTAACGCCGATGGCAATGCCGCCTCTGGGATAAATAACGTTAACGTGGCGCTGAAGATTCTCCATCCTACCGTTGATGACCTCTATTATCAGGGACCCAAGGGTCAGGTATACGAACCCTTAAGTGAAGATGCTTGTGCAGGGTTAGCCGCGAGTTTAGCTTTGTTTGGTTCCCGTACTCTGTGGTGTTCCTATGAATCCTTCGCGGTGAATGGGTTACCAATATGGCAAACCGTTACCCAAGCCATGGCAGAATTGCGCCGTCCAACACCTGCGACAATTACCTTATTTACCGCTGGCGCATTGGAACAAGGGCGTAATGGTTGGACTCACCAGCGTCCAGAGATTGAAAATTACTTTGCTGCGATGATGCGGAATGGTAATGTGTTCCCCTTGTTTCCCTGTGATGCTAATAGTATCCAGGTGTGTTTTGACTGGGCGCTGACGATGAAGAATAAGGGGATTACGATTACAGCGAGTAAGTCTCCTTTACCGGTATTAACCACATTTGAACAAACCCGTCAAGCCTTAAAAGATGGGGGTGTGGTACTCCATGAAACCGAAGGGAGTCAGAAAGTCGTATTTGCCGTGGTTGGCGATATGCCACTGATTCCCGTCTTAGATGCAGCCGTTCACCTGGAAAATCAAGGGATTGGCGTGCGAGTTGTTTCGGTGATTAGTCCCCGGCGTTTGTATCGTCCCCATGATGTAGCGTGGGAAACTTGTAAGGAACCCGATAGCCACTTTTTAGATGATCAAAGATTTGAGGAGTTCTTTGGTGGCGATGCGTTAATTGGTGTAACCGGAGGTGCCAGTGCCATGCTGGAACCATTGATGTTACGGAGTACCGTTAAGCGCGATATTTTTGCCTGGAAGCGCGGGGAAACGGCATCCAGTGCGGGTCAAGTTATGGCGTTTAATGGGTTAACGGCTGAGAATTTGACGAAGCGGGCGACTGAGTTGGTTGGATAAGATTGATTTGCATTAGGGCTTGCTGAATCAGGATTGTAGAGACGCGCCATGGCGCGTCTCTACACAGTGGGGTGGGGTTGACTCCACTTTCCTCTACCTGAGTTCGTCTTGGGTAGGGAATTGTTATAATCGAGCCAAAAATGAGGGTTAAAACATAATTTATGACTAGCTCACTATCTCTGCAAACAATAATTGAATCCATTGAAGCCCTTTCTGTCGAAGAGCAAGCTTTATTATTTGAACAACTTTACAAGCGAAGACTGGAAAAGCAGCGTCAAAAAAATGTCAAGGAAATAGCTGAGACAAAAGAGAATGAGCCAGTAACAGGCAAGTCTGCCCAATCTCAGAATCCTTTACTACAGGTTCCTGCTACGCTCAAAAATAATCCCTTATTCGATGAGGTATTAGGATACATCGCAGCCTATCGTCATGAACTCGCTCAGGAGACAGAAGCTTATTATTGTGAGGTGATATTGAACGAAGAAGATTATGAAATAACTATAAATTCTCTGTTAAATACTATTTTTTAGGAATAGATAGAGAGATTATGGTATTATCAGCTCCTAGATTATTAGTGGCAAGAGTCTTATCCAGTTAAGTTTCAAAGTAACCTTCAACCTGAAGATAATTATTATATTCTTGATAAGACGTTATCAGAACAAATGTGTGCCATTGCCAAACGTCGGTATATTTCTCCAACTAAGCTATTGAATTTGTGGGTGCAGGAGAAACTACGGGATGAGACGATATAATAACTAAGTAGGCTTACTCTAGAAGAGATGTTATCTAAATTACGAGTTCAGCACTATAAGAGCCTCTTTGATACGGAAGTGAATTTAGAACCACTGACTGTCTTCATTGGACCAAATGGTTCTGGAAAATCAAATATTTGTGAAGGTTTAGTAATCCTGTCTGATTTTCTCCAAAGACTGATAAGCATTGGC
>CAZNNK010000200.1:0-9079 GCA_964574085.1 uncultured Coleofasciculus sp. | reverse complement strand
ACAAATGACAAATGACAAATGACAAATGACAAATGACAAATAACCTAACTTCCCAACATCTGCAACTTATACAACGCTGCATACAAACCATTCTGTTGCAACAGTTGTTCATGAGAACCCGATTCCACCAACTCACCCCGCTTCAGCACCAAAATTCGGTCTACATTGCGAATGGTTGAAAGACGGTGGGCGATAATAATTGCTGTGCGTTTTTCCAATAAATGATCAAGGGCTTGTTGAATCAACGCTTCGGTGCCTACATCTAAACTCGCCGTCGCTTCATCTAACACCAAAATTTGCGGATTACGAATCGCCGCCCGGGCAAATGCCAATAACTGCTTTTGACCCCCCGAAAGATTGGTTCCCCTCTCCCGGAGTTGGGTATCATAGCCTTGCGGAAGTTGTTCGATAAATTGTGCCACATTTGTGGATTCCGCCGCTGCTTTTACTTGTTCAATCGAGTAATCTTCGCCCAAAGTAATATTACTTTTAACATCCCCAGCAAACAAAAATCCCTCTTGCAGAATAACTGCCATCTGACGCCGTAATTCAGCTTGGGGCAAATCCCGAATATCAATCCCATCCACTAAAATGCGTCCTTTTGTCGCTTCATAGAGGCGACACAACAAGCGAATAATCGAACTCTTTCCCGCACCCGTGGGACCCACTAACGCCACTTTTTCACCGGGGCGAATGGTAAAATCTAAGTCCTTGAGAACATAGTCATCCTCTTTATAGGCAAACCAGACCTGTTCAAAGCGAATTTCACCTCTATGGGGTGTTATGTGTCCCTTACCATTGGTTCTCGATTGTTCTGAAACTAACGCCGCCTGGGATAACTCTGGATCACGAATTTCAATCGGTTCATGCATAATATCACTCACCCGTTCAAGTGCCGTGAATCCAGCTTGGAACATGGTAAACTTGTCAGCAAACTGCCGCAAGGGATTAAACAAACGCTGGGCGTAAAGAATAAAGGCAGATAAAACCCCAAAACTGAGATTATCTTGCAGAATTAACCAGCCTCCTAACCATAATACCGCCGCGATCGCCACCAAAGAAATCCACTCTAATGTGGCGGATACAGCAGAATCGTGAAAGATGGTTTTATCCACTTCTGCGACATAGCGCTGGTTCACCGCCCGAAACATCTCAGTATTCACTTGTTCCCGGCGAAATAGCTGAACAATATTAATCCCAGCGATATTTTCTTGCAGCATTGAGTTGAGGGTGGATAGTTCTTCCCTAGCTTTATAATTGGCTTTGCGATATTGCTGCTGAAAGTAGACAATTAACCCCATAACTGGAAATAACATTAAGATCAGAATTATCGCCAGTTGCCATTGTAGGAAAAACATGAAAATGGCAATAACCAGCATTGTGAAAATGTCATTGAGAATGCCAATAGCACCACTGGAAAAGACTAATCCTAATGCTTCCACATCGCTGGTGATTCGGGTAATCAGTTTTCCCACCGGGGTTCGGTCAAAAAAGCGCACCGCCAGGGAGGTAATATGGTCAAATAAATCATTGCGAATTCCGGCGGTAATTTGCTGACCTAAGTTTTCTTCCAGGAATTTCTGGAAAACGCTACAGGCTAATCGGATAATGATACTCAGTAACAACAGAGTCGCCAGAATATTAATGCCTTCGGATAAGGAACGATTATCCAGAAACCACCAGGTTTCTTCTTGACGGATCAAGGAAACCGCTTGCCCAATAATTAAGGGTTGAATCGCACCCAGAATGGATACAGGAACGAGTAAAATAATCGCTGTGATCAGTAGGCGTTTTTTCCTAAGTGCATAAGGAATTAATCTCCGGAAAAGTCGCCAATCGGTCTCCCCCCGTCGGTTAGCACCTCTAGATGTTGGTGATGATACTTTAGTCATAGTAAACCCTGGTTTGCAGAAGTCATACAGTCATACAGTCGTACAGTCGTACATTCGTCTATTCAAATTAATGGCAAAGAAACCTTCGCGCCCATATTTTGAGGATTGTTAACTGTTCAAGGTGTGGGTACGGGGAATTGTCTTCTAGCATACAGGTTAACCTATCTGGGCAGATTCTGGAGGAGTTCGTCCTTGCGCTGTCTTCGCCTTAAAGTCAGACACTGACTACAAAAGCTGAAATCAGCAACATTCGTGGTAGGTGTGTAAACCCGCTTCGACAAGCGCCGGATGTATTTCTTTCCAAGATACCGGTCGAGATCCACCCGTACAGTTAAGTCGATTCAGCAATTTAGAGGTAAAATTGAGATAAAATTATCCAGGATTAGCAGCAGGATAAACAAGAATGGCTCAATCAAAATTTACTCCTACAGTACCTCGTCGAGGCAGAGTATTTCCTAAGATTCAATGGTCTCCGGAAAAGATAGCCCAGTGGCAAGTTGAAAAGGAACAATTGTATCAGCGTTGTCAAGTGATTTTTGACCGATTAAAGCCGGAACTCCTTAGTCGGTATAACAACGGGTATGTCGTGATTGAGCCAAATAGTGAAACCTATATTCTAGACTCCGATGAGATTACACTCCTGCAAAAGGTGATTCAAACTTATCCTCACACCCAAACCTTTATGTTTAAAATGAATGAAACTGGAGTATTTGGCACAATATGATTCAGAGTAAATTTGGAAAGAATGACGTAGAAGTGCGTCTAGCACGGGCGGAAGACAAAGCGGCTGTGTTAGCATTTTGTGAACAGACTTGGGAACACCAAGAAGACTACATCCATCAAGTTTGGGACAAGTGGCTAGCTGATGAGACAGGTCATATTTTTGTTGCGGTGGTAGATGGTTTACCCGTAGCCATGCGACGAGTGGTCTTGATGTCAGACGATGAGGCTTGGTGGGAAGGGCTTCGGGTAGATCCCAATTACCGGGGTCAGGGTTTAGTCTCCGTTTTGCGATCGCCGATGGAGCAATACTTACTTGCCCATAGCATCAGGATATCTCGCAATTGCGTCTCTTCAAATAATACCATTATGAAGGGTATTATGGCGCGACGAGGACATGAGAAAGTTGGTTCCTATGCTCCTAACCAAAGGTTTTGGATTGGTTATGTCAACGGTACAACTGAGGATTTGCCCATTCTCCTGCTGGAATTGCGGAGGTTAGCCCATCACAAAGGTTATCAGTCAATAGGTGGGATTTTTCCGATTGGCGACCTTGTTTTAAAATCCTTAGAGGTGGCTGACTACCGCAGAATTGCCAAAGAAGAGTATTGGGTATATGAATGGCAAAATTGCTCAACTTAAATAAATGGCTCAACTTAACCCAGTTTATCAGACTTTATCATCCCAAAAATGGCGCAATAATTCTGCTCATTTTCATTATGTTTAAATTGTTTGTAGTAGGCACTTTAGTGCCTTAAACTTCTTACTCATGAATTCTACCATCGGGTAAAATAGCGCCTGATAAAATAGCCCCCGTTAATTTAACCAACACTCGGTCGGCTGTCCCCACCTTAGCGCCCCGCAAATCCGCCCCACTCAAATCCGCACCACTCAAATCCGCACCAATTAAATTAGCATCCCGTAAATTTGCCTGCACTAAACAGGCTTGAAATAAGTTAGCACGAAAAAGATTAGCTCCCTCTAAATTCGCACCACTGAGATTCACATTATGTAAAAATGCATCGGTCAGGTTAGCTTGACTGAGATTCGCATGGCTAAGATTACGTCCAGATAGGTCTTTTTCTTTCAGATCAACTCCCTGAAAATTACTACCACTGAGATCGGGATGCGATCGCCCAGAACGAGATCGCCTTCTGGGTGGGTAGTAATGCCGAGATGAGGAAGGCGGTTGCTGGGGTTCTCTGGGTGGATAGTAACTCCTGGATGAGGAGGGGGGTTGTTTCGGTTCTCTGGGTGGATAGTAACTCCTGGATGAGGAGGGGGGTTGTTTCGGTTCTCTCGATTGATAGTAACGCCGCGATTGAGTCGGTTCTCGTCGGGGCGATTTAGCCCGGTAATAATAGGTATTAGCTGCCGATTTGCGCGGTGGTGGGGATGGGGGTTTGGGCGTTTTGGGGTTGTGCGATCGCAGTTCGTCTCGCGCTTGGTTAATTTCCTTGAGTTTGGCTTCGGCTTTCTGGCGCAAGCGCTGATTGTCCTCGGGGACGCGATCTGGATGCCAAATAAATGCCAAGTCTTTGTAGGCTTGGTTCACGTCTTCTAGAGAGGCACCGGGTTCGAGTCCCAGTATTCTGTAGTAGTGGTCTAAGTTGTTAGATGACATTGCCGTTTAGCACCTGTTGAGCCGTTAGCACAAGGTTGGGGGGTTGCGGGATAGTTCTAGTGTATTGGGTTATTGCCCAAATCTTCATGACCGATGAGTTTAACCTGGCAGTATTGGTTATTACCTTAAGTTGACCCATTCTTGCCCAGACTTATCCTGAGGTCGATTCCCTTCCGGTGGAGTAAGCTGATTGAGTAACGTATCAGGTTTTAACCCCACATCCCTGGGACGTGCGATCGCGTGCTAAATAGTAAACAATCAACCAATCACTAGTCTATGAATTCAGCTTGGCAACAGGTTACTCTATCAAACTTACGTTTCTATCAGTGGCGCGGCGCTAGCTATTTATATCGCGTCGTGGGATTGCTGCAAGCTTGGCGTCGGGGGAGTTGGCTGCTTCAGTGGGCGGAACCCTTGGGCGCGTTATTAGTCGCGATTGTTTTTGCCGTTGCGCCCTTTGTCTCTACTGCACTCATTGGGGTGTTGTTAATTGCTTGTGCCGGGTTTTGGCTACTGCTGACACTCTCGGATGAGAGAGAACGCCCCCAGGTGACACCGATTCATCTGTTGGTGTTACTGTATTGGTCGATTGCCACCGTTGCCACAGCCATGTCTCCGGTGAAAGTGGCAGCCCGTCAGGGGTTGGTGAAACTAACACTATACTTAGTATTCTTTGCGCTAATGGCACGGGTACTCCGATCCACCCGTCTGCGTTCCTGGGTAATCGGCGTTTTCCTGCATATCTCGTTAATTGTTAGCGTTTACGGGATGCGACAGTGGTATTTTGGTGCAGAAGCGTTGGCAACGTGGACTGATCCCAATTCAGCGGCGGCGGATTTGACCCGGGTTTATAGTTATTTGGGCAATCCGAATCTATTAGCGGGTTATTTGATTCCGGCTGTAGCGTTGAGTTTAGCCGCGGTGTTTACTTGGGCGAGATGGCTTCCGAAAGCCTTGGCGGTAACCATGTTTGTGGTCAATTCTGCTTGTCTGGTTTTCACGTTTAGTCGCGGCGGCTGGATTGGTTTTGTCGCTTGTTTGTTTGTCTTCTCGGTTCTTGTGGTGTATTGGTATAGTGTTCAATTACCGGAAAACTGGCGTCCTTGGGCAATGCCTGCGATGCTGGGAACTTGTGCAGGGGTGATTATTCTGGCGGTGCTATTTGTTGAACCGGTGCGAGTGCGAGTGGCGAGTATTTTTGCAGGGCGGGAAGATAGTAGTAATAATTTCCGGATCAATGTATGGGCAGCGGTGATTGATATGATTCGCGATCGCCCGATTATTGGTATTGGTCCGGGAAATGATGCCTTTAATAAAATCTATCCCCTGTACCAACGTCCTAAATATACGGCATTGAGTGCCTATTCTATCGTTTTGGAAGTGGCAGTTGAAACGGGTTTAATTGGCTTGTTTGGCTTTCTCTGGCTACTCGTGGTGACAGTGAATCGTGGCATACAACAGATCAACCGACTCCGCATCCGGCGTAATCCTCAAGGCTTTTGGTTAATCGCCGCGATCGCAACTATGGCAGGAATGTTGTCTCATGGTTTAGTGGACACGGTTTGGTATCGTCCCCAAGTGAGTACGGTATGGTGGTTGATGGTGGCAATTATTGCCAGTTATTATCTGCCGCCTCAAGCTGATAGAATCCTGTAGAGATGCGCTATGGCGCGTCTCTAGACGTTGACTCGCTCAAAGGTTATCTCTGTCAATCCCCGTCTTCACGAAGTAAGGCGGGGTTCATGAATCCTTAACCAACATCCGTGCTTGTTGAATCCAAGCGGCGACTTGATCAACAGTCGGACTCAGATCCCGCCGTTGCATCGTTGCTACTTGGAGTCGCAAAATTTGCTGGTGTAACTTGTGAGTCGGTGTTTGAGCAAGCTGCTTGACGGAAATAATGCCCGCGTGCAGCAATAATCCGCAGTATTCGCAGCCAATACTGGGTATGCGAGCTAAATCTGCCAGTGCCACCCATTTATGTACATATTGTGCCTTGATTTGCAGTTGATTCGCTAGAACCTGTTGCGATTGGCGACTATTCGCTCGTTTAAGGAGTTGACCTATTGTCGTAATTCCCTGTTGCTGAAGTTTAACGCAATCTGGCTCACTCAATCCCGGAAGCTGTTCGATAGCGCGATCGCGGACGGGAATACTACGATGATGGATTTTAGGTTGATTAGACATTCTAGGGATTGGGGCACAGGTGATTAAGATTATAAGCTATGAGGATAATCAGGTAATCCATGACAACGGTACTGAATTTAAACCTGACACGGGAACAATTTTTTCAACGTGTAGGGGTTTGGTCACCAAACCCTGACTAACGTGCTGGATTCACCATAACCCCTGACAGTCGCCCCGATATTTCCAAAGTCGGTACACTGAAAGCGTTAACCCTTATATTTTGGTGCTATCCCTAATAACATGCAACTTTCTAATGCCGATCAACACAGCAATCCTCCCCCAGCCTTCGCCAATACCGCCTTTGATGTCGTCGCCATCGCCGCGTCCGCTGGCGGACTAAAGGCGCTATCTGAGGTTTTATCCCATCTACCGACTGACTTTCCCGCAGCCGTTCTGATTTTACAGCATCTTGACCGCAGTCACCGTTCTTTAATGGCAGAGATACTCCGCCGACGGATTTCTTTGCCGATTAAGCAGACGGAGGATGGAGACAAGCTAAGTCCGGGAGAAGCCTATATTGCCCAACCGGATTATCATGTTTTGGTCAACTCTGATGGTACGCTTTCCTTAACGCAGTCACCTATAGTCAATTTTGTCCGTCCCTCAGCCGATTTACTGTTTGAGTCGCTGGCAAATAGTTATCGAAATCGGGCAATTGCTGTCATTTTAACCGGAACAGGGAAAGATGGCACAAAAGGAGTGCAAGCGATCGCGAAAATGGGCGGTATGGTGATTAGCCAAAATCAAGAAACGTCGGAACACTTTGGTATGCCCCGTTCTGCCATTGACACCGGAATCGTCAATTTGATTTTACCGTTACCCGAAATTGCTGAAACACTCATCCAACTTGTAAAAAAAGGTAGAGATTAGACTATTTGAATGGTTCTAGGATTTGCTATTTACTTTTTATTTTTTACTGTTGCTTTTATAATAAGTAATAAGTAATAAGTAATAAGTAATAAGTAATAAGTAATAAGTAATAAGTAATGACGAATGACCAACAACAAGAAGAAAATCGAATTTTTGAATTCTTACTGGAGCACCTAAAAGAAACACGCGGCTTTGATTTTACAGGCTACAAACGCTCGACGCTCAAGCGGCGGGTAACCCGGCAAATGCAGTCGCACCAGATCGATAACTTTGGTGATTATCTGGACTACTTGGAAGTTCATCCGGAAGAATTTGAGCCGCTGTTCAATACAATTTTGATCAACGTTACCGCATTTTTTCGGGATACTGACGCCTGGAACTATTTACGCCATCAAATCCTGCCCCAACTGTTGCAGGAAAAGGATAGGCAAGGGCAAATCCGCGTTTGGAGTGCGGGGTGTTCTTCGGGGGAAGAAGCCTATTCTATCGCCATACTTTTGGCAGAAATGATGGGGTTGGAGCAATTGCGCCAGCGAGTGAAAATTTATGCCACGGATGTAGATGAAGAAGCTTTGAATCAAGCGCGTTTGGCACGCTATAGTTCCAAAGCCTTAGAAAACCTGTCCGAGGAATGGCGACAGCGCTATTTTGAACAAGTGGGCAATCAGTATGTATTCCGATATGATATTCGCCGGGTGGTGATTTTTGGTCGCAATGATTTAGTTCAAGATGCGCCAATTTCCCGGCTGGATTTACTGATTTGCCGCAACACTTTGATATCAAACGGCAAGATCTGGGCAAACTGTTTCGAGATTTGGAACTTTCCTACCGTCCCCTAGAACTGCGGTCTCTCATCGATGATGTCTATCGCGATCGCACGTCGATTACGATTAACGATGTGGCGCGGGAGAAGTCCAATACGACTCAGTATTTGGATGTGCAAATTACTCCTTTAAAGGAAAATGGCAATGGTGAGCTGTTGTTGGGAGTGAGTGTTTCCTTTCAGGATGTCACTCGCTACAACCAGTTATACAATAAATATAAAACATCCTCCAAAGAACTGGAGACGGCGAATGAGGAACTCCAGTCGAGTAATGAGGAACTAGAAACGACAAATGAAGAATTGCAATCCACCAACGAAGAACTAGAAACGACGAACGAAGAACTGCAATCCACCAACGAAGAACTGGAGACAATGAATGAAGAACTCGAATCGACCAATGAAGAATTGCGGACGATGAATGATGAATTGCGCTTGCGGACGGATGAAGTCAACCAAGCCAATGCCTTTTTAAATTCAATTCTAGAAAGTTCCCAAACTGGGGTGATTATTGTAGACCGCGAATTCCATATTATCCGTTGGAATGAATATTCCGAGGAACTTTGGGGACTACGCAGTGACAAAGTAAAAAACAAATCTCTCCTCAGTTTAGATATTGGCTTACCTGTGGATCAGTTGCGCGAAGCAATCCGTAACTGTTATCAGGGCGAGGTCAATCATCAGACAATCAGGGTAGATGCGATTAATCGCCGAGGTCAATCCATTCAATGTCAGGTTAGGTTCCACGGCTTGAAAGGAATAGAAGAACAATTACACGGCACGATTATCTTGGTAGAAGAGGTGAATCAAGGAGATGGGGAAGATAGTGAAGATGGGGGAGAGAATCACCAATGACCAAAATTATCTGTTTCAACCCTTCCATCGCGCCCAGAATACAGGTAAAATACATGGGACAGGACTAGTAAGCGAGCAAGCCGCCAGTTAGGTGGTTTTAGCCTGTGGACT
>CAZNNK010000199.1:0-9080 GCA_964574085.1 uncultured Coleofasciculus sp. | reverse complement strand
TCCCCTGCTCCCCCTGCTCCCCCTGCTCCCCCTGCTCCCTCCCCTCACCACAGCACTTATTCAGCAGACCCTAATTCTCCTCCCCTCCGACTTATGCTTCAACCCCAATGGCACGTTCAACCCTCTCCCGATGTTCCCCAATGGTTCCTAGATGCCGTTAAATCCTACGCCCCTGCATCAGAAGGATATTACGCCGCCCAATTATTATGGCAACGCGGAATTCGCGAATTAAACCAATTAGCTGGATTTATTAATCCCGATTTATATCAACCCGCGAGTCCCTTTGAATTTGGTCAGGAAATGAAACGGGCGGTGCAACGATTGCAGCAAGCGCGGGATAACCGGGAAAAAGTAACAATTTGGGGAGACTTTGACGCCGATGGGATTACCGCAACCAGTGTTTTATGGGACGGATTGGGGCAGTTTTTACCGCAGAATCAACAACTCAGCTATTATATTCCCAATCGTCTCACGGAATCTCACGGATTGAATTGTCCGGGAATTGCTCAACTGGCAGAATCGGGAACGCAACTGATTGTCACCTGCGATACGGGTAGCACAAATCTCAGTGAAATTGACTATGCTTCTCAGTTAGGCATAGACATCATTATTACCGATCATCATACCTTACCAGAGGATCGTCCTAAGGTTGTTTCGATTATTAATCCTCGTTACTTTGCCGAAACCCATCCCCTGTTTCATCTCTCTGGTGTGGCGGTGGCTTATAAGTTAGTCGAGGCACTTTATCAAACATTACCTGATACTCCTCAACAACCGTTAGAGGACTTATTAGACCTAGTAGCCATTGGTTTAATTGCCGATTTAGTGCAACTGAGTGGTGATTGTCGCTATTTAGCCCAACGGGGAATTCAAACGCTACAGCAACAATTAAAAACCCGCACCCGCCCCGGTGTCGCTAAACTTTTAGAACTGTGTCAGCGCAGTGGCGATCGCCCGACGGATATTTCCTTTGGTTTAGGTCCGAGAATTAATGCGGTGAGTCGGATTCAGGGCGATGCCTCCTTTTGTGTGGAATTATTAACCCGTCGCGATGAAGCCTATACTCAAACCTTAGCGTTAGAAACCGAATTAGCCAATAGTCGCCGCAAATCCTTACAGAAAGATATTACGGAACAGGTTAAACGAAAACTGGCACAACTTGACCTTTCCACAACCTGTGTGATTGTCCTAGATGATCCCCAATGGTCAGCAGGCGTTTTAGGCTTAGTCGCGGGTCAAATTGCTCAAGAATATGGACGCCCGACGGTTTTATTAAGTACAGGTGAAGAGTGGGGCGACGAAGACGCAGAGGCGCAATATAGAGACGCACCATGGCACGTCTGGAAGCCGAGGAAGGAAGGGGATCAGGGAGAATTATTTCCATCAACAATCAACAATCAAGAATTAACAATCGCCAGAGGGTCTGCCCGTTCGGTGAATGGAATTGATTTGTATGAATTAGTCCAATCCCAAGCTCACCTATTACACCGATTCGGCGGACATCCCTTTGCTGCGGGGTTAAGCTTGCCTGTGGAGAATATTCCCTTATTTAGCGAAGGGATTAATCAAAAATTACGCCAACAACTCGCCGCCCAAGATACCTTATTAGCCCCTGTCGTTACCGCCGATATTGTCGTCACGGTTGCGGCTTTGGGAAAACCGTTATTCCAGGAACTGAAACTCTTAGAACCTTGTGGAATGGGAAATCCAGTTCCCAAACTACTTATTAAAAACTGTTGGTTTGAATCGGTTTGGAATCGTAATACCCAGGACTTAAAAGGAAAAAAAGTGCAATATATAAAAACCGAATTAGAAATCTGGGATGATTCCACAAGTATGGGATTTCCAGGTATCTGGTGGGGACATTATCGCGATGAAGTTCCCAAGGGTCGATGTAATGCGATTGTGGAACTGGACTATAATAACTTCAAAAAACGTCCCGAAGTGCGCTTAGTGGCGGTTCAATCGGGGGATACGGTGTCCTCGTTTAATCTTGCCAATCAACTGGATTGGATTTTAGATTGGCGCGATGGGATGCAGGAGGATAGCGAGAACCTGCTGTCGATGTCCAATCCTTTGACGCCACCCGCCTTAGTTGGCGAACCAGGGGAAACGCCCACATCTGAACCCATTGATCCGTTAACCGTTCGCGACTGTCCCATCAGTTGGGATGAATTGCAACTCTGGTTTAGACGGGCGATGCAAAGCGAACGAAAATTAGCGATCGCCTATCCGCCACCGCCTCAACTCTCCTCCCGCCAGGTGTGGGAGACATTAGTCGGATTGGCTAAATTCCTCAGTCGTACTGGGAAATCCGCTACCCTAGGGCAATTACAAGACAAGTTAGAGTTAAGCGATCGCACGTTACATCGGGGACTCACCGCCCTTTCCGGTTTAGGGTTTCAGGTGAAACACCAAGGCGGGTCAATCCAAATCAGTGGGTCGATGAGGGAGTGGGATGGGGAGGCGATCGATCCAATGACAAAAGAAAACATTCAAGTCTTTTTATCGGCTGTGGAAGAAGAACAGTTTTTGCGTCACTATTTTTATCGGGTTCCCTTGTCTACCATTCAAGGAATGTTAGCGCTATCAACAAATAGGGGCTGCTGAATAAGTGCTGTGGTGAGGGGGAGCGGGGGAAGCTGGGATTAAGTGTTTGTCGTCAATGGTTCAACGTTTAGGGCGCTAAAGCGCAACTACAAACGTTCAAATTTGGCGAAAACGCAGCATCTGTAAAAGTTCCTCAGTATCCATTTCCAACGCTTCAGCAATATACTCTAATTCCGTATCAGTCGGTCTCGCCCCATCTTTGATTTCCTGGAGTCGGGCATCGGAGATGGGTGGATTATCTTTATACTCTTCAGTCCATTCCAATCCTGCCACTAAGTCACTCAGTAGTGGCTTACCCCAAGCATCAACACGACGTTGAATTCGCTCATTTGTCGCCTTTTGCAGCCTTCGCAGTTCATCAATCTTTAACTTGTCTAGGCTGTCAATGATTTTTTGCAGCGTTAGTGGTTGTTTCTCTGAGTCAGTCATGGGATTTATAATTACCCCTTCATAAAGGATACAGGAGTGCAGGTTTGTCGGGGCAGATTTGACCGATAATGCCAAATCCGGGTTGACTACCCCCTTTATCATTCAGTCCTTGTCAAGCGGACTTCGTGTGGTTCCTTGACGTCCAGTCGCCAGAGAAAAAAGGGAGTTATTTTCAGACTCTTTACCCTTCTATCAAAATATTACCATTTTTCCAGGGACTCGGTGACAAATAACAAAGGACGAATGACGATGATTAAAGCGTTTTCAAATATTCAATCAACGCCAACTTATCCTCAGCCACCAACTCGGTGCCATAAACATGACCTTGATTACTATTTGCTGTCACTCTCGTATCGTATCGAAATCCCTCTTTCTCTGCCGTTACGCCTTCAGCAACAAAGCCCACTTTTTCCGGATTATACACATCATATCCTCGGTAAAACACGTTCGTCCGCTTCTCTGGCACTGTCAATAAATCCGTTAAATACGGGACAGAACCATTATGCAAATAGGGCGCTCTTAACCACAACCCATCCAACGCTACCGCAACATACCCATTAGTTTTGCGAAGCTGATCAAAATCCCAATCATACCCCTCGGCAAACTCATTATACGCATCAGCCGCTGCTTGCGTCCACATATCTAAACGATAGCGGTCTGTGCCAATCTCATCAATGGGAATAACGGTTCCGGTTCGTTCGCCACCAAATGCATGACAAGTGGCGCAGTTACGTTCAAAAATTTGACTCCCTTTTGCTGCTAAACCTTGGTCAATTGTGTACGGATATTTCGGTGGCGGTAATTGGCGAATATAATCCTCCACTCGCTTTAATCCCTCAATATTAATTGACTCCTTCGTCGCCCCATCACCAATCGCCCCAGTGTTCACCGTTTCTGTGAGTGATGTTTCTAACCCATCCCAATGTAAGGCAAACCCTTCATGTTGATTTCGATTCCAAATCGACATCATATCCGAGTTGCCAATTGTATCATCTAGAGGTAATCCTAAAACTCGAAACTTTACCGGATTAAATGGGGCAATACGTCCCAGTCCTTGGTCGGGTCGTTCTTCCATCCAGGCAAAGGTTTCTTGAAACTCTAATAACTCTTTCCGGGTGCGGGGAATAATAATAAACCGATAGAGTAATTTGTCAAACAAAGACAGGTCGTAGTTATAGCTAATTTCATCTAAAATATAGTCGGCATTAAATCGAGGATCAGTAGCACAGTCACCCAGAAAACGAATATACCCTTGCAGATTAAATTTATTTGAAGGTCCCCCTGGAACGATGGTTGGTTTATCTTTGGGGGTTTGGCGATAGGTGGCACTATGACACAGCGCACAGGTTATCCCTTGGCGGGGAAAGCCGATAATTTTTTTGGAAAAGCCAACGGGTAATTCTTTTCCTTCTTCCCAGGTAATGCCGAGAGAGGTATAGCCACCGGGTTTGGGGAGTTTATCGGGAAAAATCCGAGGTAATACTAACCAAATCCAATAGGGAACCCCTTCTGCATTTTCGCTGCCAATTGATCCGTATTTAAAATGCTCCTCGACTGATTCGTAATAGGTATCTACTTCGCGAAAAAGGTTATACCATGCCAGATATCCGACACTACCAATCAGCAAGATTAAAATGATTGCGATCGCGGTAATGGTTCGTCCAATTTTTGATGGTGTACTTTCCATAAAATTGTTCCTTTATTTGTTGATTATGGCGACAGCTATAATTGAGTGAACTCCAATTGTTAAGGAATGCCAGCTGGTCGCCCCTACCCATTTAACTTCTGCAAAAATGACCGATTTAGGAAAACTCTTGAACAGTTTCCGACATTTCAGGTTGTTGAGTCTTCATCGCTAAGAATAACAGAGTTCCTTGGACAATCACGAAAAATGCATCAACTAAAGCAATTGTAAGAAATCCTAACGCTTGCCCAAAGAACAAAACAGCACTCAGGAAAAAGGTAGCGCCCGCGCCGCGTGTAACGACCACTGACATCCAAGCGGTTGCTTTGTAGCGATAAGGATCAATTGCCCCCGGAATATACAAAATACTTAGTTCCAGTAGTAAGAGTCCAGCCGCCCGTACCCAAATAATTGGCACGGGGATTTGCATTTTTAATAGCGAAAGCAGAACGTCTGGAAAAAAGCAGAGGGGAATCACAAAAAACATATTCACCACAATACCTAACCAGACCACGCGACCAAACCATTTGGCATAAGGATTCATGATGTTTACTCCTGATTATAAAAAACTTAAACAACTTAAAGTGTCTTCAGATACTCAACCAATGCGGCTTTATCCTCCGACGAAAGATTAGTGCCATACAGATGACCCCTGTTACTATTGCCAGGTACAGTCGTGTCAAACTTAAAATACTGCGTCTCCTTCTCCTGGGCAATGGTTGAGACAAAACCGACATTTTCTTGATCAAACACATCATACCCGCGATAGAATACTTGAGGACGGTTGTCTGGAGCCTCTAACAAGTCTCGTAGGGTCGGTACAGACCCATTGTGCAAATAAGGCGATCGCAACCAGATTCCATCTAATGGCATGTTGGCATAACCATTAGTCTTCCGGAAATTCTTGAACCGTTCCGGCGTCCCTACAAACAGGGTATTTTGATTAGACAGTAACTCGTAGGTATAAGAATCTAACCGATGCGGGTCAGTACCAATTTCCCCAATCGGCGTCACTTTACCTACCTTCGCCCCGCCAAAGGCGTGACAACTGGCACAATTATTTTGATAAATGGGCTGACCCTTAGCCGCTAATTCCTGATTAATCGGGTACGGATAAGCCGGGGGAGGAAGTTCCCACAACCAATCCTCAATCCGTTTAATTCGTTCCAAATCCGCCGTAACTGGTGTCACTCCTGCACCCAACGCCGCACTTAAATTACGTTCATGAACCGATTTATTATCCCCATCCCAATGCAGTTGTAATCCTTCACGGGGTTTTTGATTCCAGATAGAGGGTAAATCCACCGTGCCAATTTTTTCATCTTCTTCCAACTCATCCATCGGGAAGCTAAATTGAATTGATTTATAAGGATTAAACGTATCCACTCGTCCTGGCCCCCAATCGGGTTGTTCATTTAAAAAAGCCAGTTGACTTGCTTGAGTAATCAACGCATCTCTCGTTTGGGGAATAACCAGATAGCGATAAATCAGCTTCTGAATCGGATTAAACTTTCCCCCTTGGGCGTCAATTTCAGCTAAGATTCGGTTAGGAGTGAATCGTTCATCCAAAGCCGTTTTGCCCAGAAACTGAATATACCTTTGTAGATTCACCGTATTTGAGGGCATCGTGGGGATAATTTGAGGTTCACTCTCAGGCGTATCCCGCAGTGAACCCACATGACAAATCGCACAATTTAAGCCAACGCGGTCAATCAAGACGCGACGCTGAGAAAACCCAATGGGACGGTCTTTCCCGGGTTCGTAAAGAAAGCCCAACGACTGATACCCTTCACCGGGCAATTTGTCAGGAAATACGGCGGGTAGAACTTTCCAAATCCAGTAAGGTACTCCATTTTCTGGTTCACTGCCAATTGACCCATATTTAAAGTGGTCATTAATATCGGCATAATCCACAGGATTATTTAAGACTAGGGGTGAGATTAAACCAATAATGGCGACGAGGATAACCCCCGCAATCAAAATCCCTAGTTTCTTAAAAGTCTTCCCCGTTGACTTCAATGGCGTTGAGTTGTCCATAATTGTTCATTGTTGATTTGTGATTAGTAATTTCGCTAGCTGTAGAAACGTAGCATGCTACGTCTCTACTAAAAAGGTGCAGGGTCAAACACGGTCATAATTTCTGCAATCATTTCATCGGAATTATTATAGCGGTGTAACTCATAACAACCGAGGGGATTTTCTAGGGCATTAAGCAAACATTTGTTGCAGTAAGTACAAGGACGTTCCGGCAAGTCTTTTCCTGCCTTAAACTGATGCACTAGGTCATTATTCGCGACTAAGGGACGGGCAATACTAACCGCATCACAAAATTCCTCCTGAATTGCCTGACGAATATAGGACGCCTGTTGAAATCCTCCCGTACAAATCACGGGAATATTCACCTGCTTTTTAATCTCAGCCGCGTGATTAATACTAACCCCCTGATACTTTTGCAGCAGTTCCTGCATCTGTTCAGAACTCACGAACTTCTGGAACGACTCATTTAAAGCCTGGGCTTTTACCTCTAATCCCTGAATCGGTTGGTCTTGGGTCTGTTTTTGAACTCGATTCCATAAGAATAAGAAAATTGGATAGAACAGAGGAAACCGGAAGAGTAAATAGTTGCGAAAGGTATGAATTCCACTGGATAACATCAAATCATACCAGCGCATCGCCTCAATGCGGGGAAATTCACCCGGAGGATTCAAGGGATGAGGAAATAGACTCCCCGTAGAAATATGAATTGCATCCACTCCAGCCGCTTCCATCCACTGACAGACTTGAATCGAATCCTCTAGCGTATTCCCTGGCTTTTCCCACGGAATCACGGCATTATTATACTCCACCGCACTAATCTTAGCTTGGAGGTGAAAGTCATCACCCACTTCCTGACGAATAGCTTTGATAATCTCCAACAAAAAGCGAGCGCGATTTTCTAATGATCCCCCATATTCATCGTTGCGGTCATTAATCCCAGAACTGAGAAATTGGGTAATTAAATAACCATTGGCGCTATGCAGTTCCACGCCATCGAGTCCCGCTTCTCGCGCCCGTCTCGCCCCCGCCGCAAACGCCTGAACTGTTTCTTGAATCTCAACCTTGGTCATGGCTTGACATTCAAAACCATGAAATGATTCTGTGATACTGGTTGAACTGAGAGCTTTTGAGTAAAGGTTTTCCACCCCACTCACATCCTGCTGACGCCCAGAATGGCTCAGTTGCATGATAAATTTGCAGTCATACTCATGTACCACCTCACCAAGTTTACGCCAGAATGGAATGCGGTCATCTCGGTCAATCGTGGCGTAGTTTGGTAGGATTCGTCCCCGAATTTGTACTGGCGTGAACGATGAAATAATCGCGCCCACGCCTCCCTGGGCAAACTTCTGTTCCCAATTGATTCGGGCTTGGTTTCCGGAACCGTCATAGTTATCGAATCTGCCGGAAATATTCGAGCGAAAGATGCGATTACTGACGGTGAGGTTTCGGAAGGTTAGCGGTTGAAAAATGATATCGTTGTCATTTGTCATGTCATTCGTTATTGCCAGCAGCGGATGTTTATGGCAGATGCAGTGGATACACAGGGTTTAAGGTATGTTGGCATTTCCGGACTTGATTCGTAGGTATGCCTTTTTGTCAGATGGCGACAAAAATCCAGAATATTCTAATTTTTTGATTATGGCAAATCCTGAAAAAAATGGGGAGGTATTTTAAGTTTTGTTAAAACTATCCCGATTTTGTGGCGAATGGGCTGAGGGGTGTTAGCACCAATGACTGCCCCGGTTGCCCCAACGTTCTCGAATTGAACAAAAGTTGGTATAAATTGGGGAGAGTTGAGATTAATTCAGGAAATTTGCTGAAAGGGCTTGTCGGAAATAAGATAGAGATTTACTATGAATAGTATTGATTTTAGTCCCGATTGCGGTTTGACAAAATTGTTAAATATTGTATCAAAATAAAAGGAATTAACACCATGACTAAATCATCCCAATCAGGTCGAGGTCAGCAAAAACCTTGGCATCAATTCCCCGTTCCCCTGGCATTAGTCAAGTTATTCAAGTTCCGGAACCGACTGCGGGAAGAAAATCTACATGATACCGCAAAATTACCGACCCAAGGTGAGGGGACACAACCAACACCTAGTCCAGATGGTGACCATCTCAAGATTCGCACAGCAGACGGTAGTTTTAATGACCTGGAACAGCCAGAAATGGGTCGGGCGGGTTCCCGTTTTGGACGCAATGTTCCCCTCCAATACACTCATCCAGACCAAAAGAATTTACTCGAACCCAATCCGCGCACAATTAGCCGCAAACTACTGACACGGGATGAATTTGTACCCGCTAGCACCTTAAAC